>NZ_JBYTAH010000029.1:0-76773 GCF_058787975.1 Cupriavidus sp. FW305-26 | reverse complement strand
GGGCGCCATGGCTCGGGGGTCTCCTGTGGTGTCGGGAAAAAGCATACGGGCGGCGCACGGTTTCCCGCAATCGATGATTTTTTCAAATATCCTTGCGTAAAACGCAAACCAGCCCCCGGAGCCGCCCATGCTGTCGCATCGCCTGCAGGAAACCTCGCTGCGCTATTTCCTGGAGGTGATACGCAGCGGCTCGCTGACCGAGGCGGCGCAGCGGCTGAATGTCACCGTGTCGGCCGTGAGCCGCCAGGTCGGCGCGCTCGAAGCGTTGCTCGGCGTGCCGCTGTTCGACCGCCGGCCGCGTGGTATGGTGGCGAGTGCCGCCGGGGAGTTGCTGGCAGCTTATGCGCTGCGCGGCGCGCTGGAAGCCGATCGGGTGGTGTCAGAGATTGCCGCGCTGCAGGGCCTGCGCCGGGGCCGGGTGCGGGTGGCCAGCTCGGCGGGGTTTGCGATCGAGTTCCTGCCGCGCATCATTGCCGAATTCCGCCAGCGCTATCCGGGCCTGCAGTTCCATGTGCGCGTGGCGTCGCCGGCCGAGGTCACCGGCATCGTGCTGCATGGCGATGCGGACATCGGCATCACCTACAGCCGCGCCGCGGAGCAGGGCATCCGCGTGGAGCACCGGCAGCCCGCGCCGGTGATCGCCATCATGCGGCCGGACCATCCGCTGGCGCGCTTTCGCAGCGTCACGCTGGCGCAGATGCAGCCTTATCCCCTGGCGCTGCCGGAGGGCGACAACACCGTGCGCCAGCTGTTCGACATCGCTTGCGGCGAACGCGGGGTGGTGTTCGAGCCGGTGCTGGTGACCAACCACTTCGAGACCCTGACCAGCTTCGTGCTGCACGGTGGCGGGCTGTCGATCTCCGGCGCCGTCACCGTGGGCGACAGGTTGCGCCGCGGTGAACTGCACGCCGCCTCGATCCGGGAGCGCGGCATGCGCAGCCGCGCGGTCGAACTGCAGACGCTGGCCGGCCGCACATTGCCTGAGGGTGTGCGTGCGTTCCTGGGGTTTATCCGCGAACGGCTGGCGGCGGAGGTTGGCGTGGCGGGCGCCTAGGCCGATCTCGGCCTGGGGCCCCCGCCACCGTTGGCGTTATCCGCGCCAGGTGCTGCCGGTCACATCGCTGGTGCTGCGGGCTTCGGGGGCCTCGCGGCGCACGCGGATGTCGTTGTTGACTTCCTTGACGCCGTAGGTGCCGTCGGCCAGGTCTTCGATATAGAACTTCTGGCCGCGGTCGCGCACGGTGCCGGTCAATGACACCACGCCTTCGCTGACGTCGACGCTGACGTCGCTGACGTCAACGCCGCGCGCGTAGCTGAGCTGCTCGCAGATCTGGTCGCGGATGCGCTCGTCGCTGCGCTGGTAGCCGCGCGGGCCGGTGCGGCGTTCGGAGCTGCCGAACCAGTCGCCCACGGCTTCGCCGATGCGGCGGCCCAGGTTGTAGAGCACGCCATGCGAGCCTTCGCGCTCGTCATCGGGGCTGTCGGTTTCCCAGCCGCGGCGCTGCGCATATTCCCGGTAGCCCGGGCTGTGGCGCCGGATTTCATAGCGCTGCTTCTCTTCCCAGTCCTCGTGCGGGTCGACCCAGTAGCGGGTGTCACTGCGCAGGTCGCCGAAGTGGGTGTCATGGCCGCGCGTGCGCGGCGATTCACGCGGATCCCGTGCGCGTTCGGCGCTGCGGCGCCACTGGCGCTCGGCGTTGTCGTCGTCGCGTTGCCACGCCTGCGGGTCGCGCCATTCGCTGGCACGCTCCCAGCCATAGCCGCCGTTCAGGCCGTAGCGCAGGTTGCTGCCGTAACGCTCGCCGGACGGGTGTGCCGGGTACCTGCGGGCGCCGTACGCTTCGTTGAAATCCCGGTCCGGGCGGGCGGGGCCGCCGTAGCTGGTCTGTCCCGGGGCCATTTGCTGGCGCCGACGCCGCGCTTGCCAGCGCTCCTGTTCGGATTCAGGTTGCCAGTCATCGTCCTGCCATGCCTGGCGGCGTTGGCGCGCGTTGCGCGCATTGCGCTCATCGTAGTAGTAGCCCATGCTGTTTTCCTGACAGTGTGCGTGTGGCGCCATGTGCGGGCGCACATGCCGTGCGCGAACCGCTGGCGGGTAATCAGGAAGGGGCAAGATTCGTACCGTGTGGAGGGGGGGGGCCCGCGGACGGGGATTTGCGGCACTTTGGCGTGCGCTACCGTGCAACGGTTTCAGAGCTTGTAAGGGATGCAGGGCCGGACGGGCGTGCCGTGCCGCAGGATCCACATGGTGCGAGGCAGGGACGCCAGACGCGCAGCCTGGGGCGAGGCGGCCATACTGCCGCCCGTCGCCGCCTTTGGCTGGTTTACTTCGTGCTGCTGGTCTTGGTCGACTTTGTCGATTTGGTCGACTTGGTGGTCGTGGCTGCCTTGGCGGGAGCGGCCGCGCTGCCGGCAGCTGCCGTGGTATTGGCCGCTGATTCGATCTTCGACTTGCTGAACGCGAAATAGCATTCGGTATTGCTGCTGTTGGCCATTTCCGAATCGCGCGTCGCCAGCACGCCGGTGACGTTGACCTTGTCCCCGGTCTGCAGGTTGCTGATCTTCTTCTGGTTGACCATCAGCGCGTCGCGCATCAGCGCCTTGCCGGTGCACTGCGGATTGACCGAGTCCTTGAAGTAGACGGCGATGGTGTCGTCCGACTTGCCCAGGCCATCCACCTTGGTGATGCGGGAGACCGTACCCGATACCAGGATTGCCTGCGAATCCCACTTCTTCTTCGCGGTGATTTCGTTCTTCTTCCAGTCCGACCAGATATCGCCCAGCGAAGCCGGCTTCGGATCCGCCAGCATGCGGAAGTCGCCGCTCAGCACGTCGCCGGTGCCGTCGAGCACGCCGCTGATGGAGGACATTGCGCCGTCCATCGATTCACAGCCCGCCAGCAACCCGGCCAGCGCCAGCCCTACCACCAGTTTTCCCGTCTTCATTCTGTTTTTCTCCAGATCCGCCAGCCCCGTCGGCTGACGACGAGGCATTGTAGCGTACAGGTTGCAAAATTCGACAGAACTGGCAAAAGCGCTCTAATTTCGGGGAAAAGTGGGAAATATCCCCCAAACGGGGGCTGTTCTACTGGCCGAACGGCAGGGCCAGCAGTTCGGTGCGCAGGACCGCGTTGGCGCGCTCGCGCCCGGACTCGACCGGCTCGGCCGGCCAGGGCGAGGGATTGGCCACGCCGCCATGCTCGGCATCGAAGGCGGAATATTCACGGCCCCAGGCCAGCGAGCATTCGCCATGGCGGCTTTGCAGCAGGGCAGAGCGCGGCTTGCCGCCGCCGCCAGGGGTGAACTGCACGGCCGGCGATGCCAGCGGCGCAGCCAGGCCTTGCAGGTAGACGATCTTGGGCAGCGATGCCCAGTAGCGGGTATCGGCCTCGGCATTGGCCGCCCTGGACATCGCCCCCGCGGCAAGGCTGATCAGCGAGCCGGCAGCCCCGGCTGCGCCCAGTCCCTGCGCCAGGCCGGCATTGCCACTGTTGGCTCCCGACAACGCAGCATTCACCAGGCCCGAGGACAGCGCTCCCGCGGCATCGGCAATGGTCGCGGTGTTTTCCTTGAAGACGGCTTTGCCATCCAGGATGCCCTGGATTGGCCGCCCGCCCCGGGTCAGCGCGACGCGGTCGAGGTCGGCGGCAGTGCCTGAGGCCATCGGCTTCACCGCCGATGCATAGGCGATGCGCGGCGTGCTTCCTGCCGCGCCTTGCGGCAGGAAGCCGAGGATGCTCCTGGTGTCGCCCAGCGTGACTTTCTCCGGGCCGATGCCAAGCTCGAACACGCTCAGGTGCCGCGGCAGCGTGCCGCGCGGCTGGGCGTAGAACGGCTCCGGTGCGTGCCTGGCCGCGCGCGCCGCCAGCTCAGCCGCGCGCGCGCTGTCGCCGGCGCATTGCGAGGCCCAGGCCGCCAGCCAGGCCATCAGCGCAAAGCCGCCCTGATCACCGTCATAGCGCTCGTATTGCCCGAACGCGTTCTGGATGTCGGCCTGCAGGAAGGCTGCGCGGGCGTTCTGGTAGTCGCCGGCGCTGGCATAGAGCAGGCCGCGGTAGTAGAAGGTCATGGCCCGTTCGTACGGTTCGCCCTTCCAGTCCTTGACGCTTTCGGCGGACCACAGCGACTTGGCTTGCTGTGCGTTGGGGTCGTCGGCATAGATGCGCAGGATGCGCGCCGCGGCCATGTCGAAGGCGCGCCCGGCCAGGCGCGGCTGGCCGGCCTCGATCGCGGCCAGGCCCAGCAGGTTCAAGTTGAGCACGGCATTCCACTCGCCTTCCATGTACAGCGTATGCAGGATGCGCTGGAGTTCGGCGGCTTTGTCGGCAACGAAGCGGTCGGCTTCGGCCGCCAGCCGCTTCTCTTCGCCGTCGAACCAGGCTGCCGCTCCCGGCAGGGGCGCGGCCAGCGCCAGCGCGGCCAGTGCGGCGGCGGTGCGCCGCATCCCCCGGGCAGTCTTGCGGATCCGCATTGCCGGCCTCAGCGGTGCTGTGCCAGCGGCGCGGCGGTTTCACGCAGATCGGCCAGCTCCTGTTCGCCGGGCAGTTGGTAGCGCACGTTCATGGTGAAGCCGATCGCCTGGCCCGGCTCCAGCACCACCCGCTGGAACGTGAACTTCTGCACCTGGTCCAGCCGCTCGTGCCGCATCGCCACCTGCTCATCGGATTTCGAATAGTTGTCCATCGCCAGCGTCACCAGCGACAGGAACGGCAGCCCGCTCAGTACGCCCTTGACCATGGTCTGGTCGGTGTACTTGTTGGCGCTGCCCAGCTTGACCAGTTCCAGCTCGGCGGGCAGCAGGTCATAGACCGTCAGGTCGCCGCGGAAGGCCTTGTCGCCGCGGTTGAAGGCCAGGAAGTGGATGGTGCGGTTGAACTCGTCGGGGTCCTTGCTGTGCAGGTCCAGCAGGATCTCGCGGCGGATGAAGTCGCCGCGGTGCAGTTCGCCCTTGATGAATTCGATCCTGGGCACGTCCTTGCGGTTGACCGCCAGCTGCCGCTTGACTTCGGCCTGGGTCACCATGCCGTCTTCATACAGGGTGTAGACCAGCGGGGTCGAGGCCACCACGACCTTGCTGTTGCCGGGGGACACGGCCACGGTATCGCCCACGTTCAGGCTGGACAGGTCGGCCTTGCCGGCCATATCGGCGCGCACCTGGGGCGAGCTGTCGCCGCCGGTGCGGGTGGATTTCAGTGCCATCTGCGGGGCGGCGCAGCCGGCAAGGAGGACGGCGGCCAGGGTGGCCGCCAGCAAGGAAGGACGTGGCATGGAACAAGCTCCGGTCATGGCTGCAGAACGGGATGGATGTCAGGGGTGCCGGCAGGACCGGGCATAACGCATCGTCATGGGCGTGCAGGCCCGGGCAGCGCGGGGTAGAACTGGCCCGGGCGGTAGGGCTGCTGCGCCCGCTGCGCGTCCAGGATTTCGAGCGCACCCGGCAATGAGCCGGCCATGACGGCGTGCTCGGCGTAGTCGAGCTGCGTGCGCGGCGGCAGCACCAGCGTGCGCCAGGCGCTGGGCGGCTCGGGGGCGGTGCCGCCTTGCTGCGGGCGGAAGCGGGTGCGTACCAGCAGCGCGACGTCGAATTCGGCGCAGTTGTAGAGGCCCGCGCTGACGGAGCCAAGCCCGCTGGCGGTGCGTGCGATGCCAAGCTCGCGCACGCCGACCATGTCGGCCAGCTCCGGCGAGAGGAACGAGACGGGCAGGGCGGGGCGCTCATGCTGCTGCCGCCACGGCGTGCAGCCGCGATGGGCGGGGGGCGTGGTGGAGCAGCCAGCCAGCGCCAGCAGGCAGGCCGCCAGCGCGCCGGCGCGCCTACCGATAGACCACATCGTCGGCCGCGGCGCGCTGGAATTCATAGATGTTGCTCCAGACCAGCTCGCCCGATTCGACCTCGACCAGCTCGAAGGAGATCTGCATGTAGCGCTGCACCATGCCGGTGGCGGCGCTGCGGCTGTCGAGCGAGCCGATGCGCCCGGACAGGCTGTAGTCGGCACCGATGCGCGCGCGGGTCAGGCCCAGCGTGCCGGCATCGGTGGCGCCGCTGCGCTTGGCCTGGCGCTCGCGTTCGACCAGGGCAGTCTGCGCGCTGACGAACTGGATGCGGGATTGCGCGGCGCGGTTCAGGCTGACCCGCAGCCGGTCCACGATCAGTTGCCGGTCCAGCGGCTGTGAGCTGTCGTTGATGAAGTTGGCGCTGTCCAGGGCGATGCGCGGGCGCTTGCCATCCTTGCCCGGCGCAAAACGCGGCTGCGCCAGGATGTCGCGCATCATCTGGTCAGCCATGGCCACGATGTCGTGACCGTCCAGGCCGACGCCGGACACCGGGCCCTTGCGGCTGACGTCCAGCTCCATGGCGGCCACGCCGGCCGTGTTCGGTGCGGTGGCCAGGCAACCGGCCAGCAACGCCGCCAGCCCGCACGCGGCCATCCCGGCAGCCAGCCGCACCGCGGCCGTTGCCGGGATGGCGCCTGCGGGCTCCCCCCTTGCATGCCCGATTTCCCGTGCGGCCGGTGTGCCGGCTGTCTTATGTGTCACGGTGGTCTTCCCCGTATTCCCGCTTGTTTGCCTGTCTTGTTGCCCGCACTGCTGGCTGCGGCTGATTGGGCTGTTTTGCCGGATCATAGGGGCAGGTGGATTCAGGCGCCTCCCCAGAATATGGGATGGGAAACCGCGGCAGACTGTGCGATGGGTGGGGGCGGCGGCGTTTACCCTGAGGGAGGCCGCGCGGCCGTCCCTGGTGCGGACGGATATGTCAGAATCCGCCGTCGTGCCCGGCGCAACGGGCGGCACAACGGCATGGCTCGGGAAGAGACAGGCATGGCAAGCACAACTAGTGTCCTGATCGTGGAGGATGACCCGGCGGCGCTGAGCCGCCTGGTGCAGGCCGTCGAGATGCATGCGCCGGCCACCGTGGTGGCAGGCTGCACCGCCAGCGCGGCGGAGGCCCTGGCCTGGCTGGCGCAGCACCAGCCCGACGTGCTGCTGTGCGACCTCGGCCTGCCGGACGGCAGCGGCATCGACGTGATCCGCGCCGCGCGCGAACGTTATCCCGCCTGCGACTGCATGGTGGTCACGGTGTTCGGCGACGACCAGCACGTGCTGGCCAGCATCGAGGCGGGCGCCATCGGCTACCTGCTCAAGGACGAAACCACGGACCGCATCGCCGCCTCCATCGGCGAACTGCGCGCGGGCGGCTCGCCGATGAGCCCGCTGATCGCGCGGCAGGTGGTGAACCGGCTGCGCGGCGCGCCGGCAGAGGCGGTTGCGCGCGATGCCGCGGCCACCGGCGCCGTGGTGCTGTCGGTGCGCGAGAACGAGATCCTGGACCTGATCTCGCGCGGCTATACCTATGCCGAGACTGCCCGCTATCTGGGGCTGAGCGTGCATACCGTGCAATCGCACATCAAGAACATCTACGGCAAGCTGGCAGTGCGCTCGCGCGGCGAGGCCGTGTTCGAGGCGGCCAAGCTGGGCCTGCTCAAGTCCTTGTGACCCCACCCCATGCTGCATCGGCCGCGCCACCTCCGGATCGTGCTTGTCGTGCTGCTGGCATGGGCCTGCCTGATGCTGTCCGGCGTGGCGGCAGCCGCGGGCACGATGGAACTGGCCGCGGCCACGCGCTCGGCCACGCTGACCGACGGCACGGTGCTGCCGGCGCGCCCGCTGACGCTGCCTGACTACTGGGACCGGGAGCAGCCGGGCAAGTCCGGCACGCTGGCCTACGAACTGCGCTTTGACCGCAACTGGCCCGCGGCTGACCCCGGGGGGCTGTTCGTGCCATGGGCCGGCGGCAGCTACGAGGTACGCGTCAATGGCGTGCTGATCGCCGCCGGCGGGCGCCTGGACGCACCCTCGTCGGCGCTGGCCAAGCGCCCCTACTACGTGGCCGTGCCGCCCGAGCTGGCGCGCGCGCACGGCAACCTGCTGCGCATCACCGTGGCGGCGCGCGCCTATGCGCGCTCGGGCCTGCTGCCGGTGACGGTGGGTCCGGCCGCTGAAGTGCGCGCGCAGTTCGAGCAGGCCTTCCGCCTGCGCGTGGTCGGCCCGCTGATTGCGGCGGTGCTCAGTGTCGTGCTGGGCGGCCTCGCGCTGCTGATCTGGTGGCGCCAGCGCGATCCGCTGTTCGGCCTGTACGGGCTGGCCGAGGTCGCCTGGAGCGTGCGCCTGCTCGACTACTTTGTCGATGACCTGGCGATTCCCGCGGAGCTGCGCAGCTATATCGTCGCCGCCGCGCGCGAGGTATTCCTGGGCGCCATCGCCCGCTTCTGCCTGCTGGTGATCCGCGTGCCGTGGCGCTGGCTGCACCGCACCCTCAACGCCTACCTGTGGCTGGCGCTGCCGGTGGTCGCGCCGCTGGCCGCGATGTCGAGCCACCCGATGGTCTTTCCGCTGAGCTGGCTGGTCAAGGTGGGCATCATCCTGACCGTGGCCGGCGCGATGGTATGGGGCGCATTGCGCCGGCCCAGCCGCGAGGCGACGCTGCTGGCCGCCACCGTGGGCGTGTCGGCGCTGCTGTTCCTGGCGGACTGGATCAAGGTCTGGCTGACCGGCGACTACTACTGGGTCCATTCCATGACCCGCTATGTGTCGGTGCCGTTCAGCGTGGTGATGGCGTGGATGCTGGTGGAGCGCTACACCAGCGCGGTGCAGAGCCTGCAGGACGCCAACCAGGTGCTGACCGAGCGCGTCGCGCAGCGCGAGGCGCAGCTGCGCGCGGCCTTCGCGCGCACGCAGAAGATCGCCGCCGAGGAGACCGCGCTGCGCGAGCGCGGCCGCATCCTGCGCGACATGCACGATGGCCTGGGCAGCCAGCTTGTCACCACGATCTCGATGCTGGAATCCGGCAAGGCCAGCTCCCCGGAAATCGCCGTGCAGGTCCGGCACGCCCTGGATTCGCTGAAGCTTTCCATCGACGCCATGCAGGACACCGGCGGCGACCTGGCGGCAGTGCTGGGCAACCTGCGCTACCGCCTGGGTCCGCGCATCGCCGATGGGGGTCTCGACATCCACTGGGAGGTCGAGCGCCTGCCCGCGCTGGCGCATTTCACCGCGCGCAAGGTGCAGGAGCTGCAATACCTGCTGCTCGAAGGCATCACCAACGTGCTGCAGCACGCACGGGCAACCGCCCTTACCGTGACCGCCCACGCGGACATGGACGCGCAGGTGATCCGGATCACGCTGGCCGACAACGGCCGCGGCTTCGACACCGGGGCCACGCGCGGCGGGCGCGGGCTGCGCAACATGCGGGTGCGCGCGGCGGCCATCGGCGGCCGCTTGCAGATCCGGTCGGCGCCGGGCAGTACGGCGCTGACGGTGGAGGTTCCGCTGGCGCCGGGAGACGGCGATGAGGCCGGCACGGACGGGGAGGGCATCGCGCCCGTCGCGTAGAGGCCCGGGCGGCCTGGGCGCGAAGGCTCTGCATGCCAGGCCGGGAGCTGGCGCTCAGCGCGCGCCACGCCGCGGCGTCAGCCGCACGGCCAGCGCAGCCAGCGCGGCGGCGCTCGCCAGCGCGGCCACGCCGGTCCAGCCGAAACGCGCCAGTGCCAGGCTGCCGAGCGCGGCGCCGACGGCCATGCCGGTGAACATGCAGACGAACAGCACGGCATTCAGGCGACTGCGCGCGCCCGGATCGATGCCATAGACGATGGTCTGGTGCGCGACCAAGGCGATCTGGACACCGAGGTCGAACCCGATGGCGCTGGCGCCGATCAGCCACAACTGCGCATGCGGCGATACCAGCGGGGTCAGCAGCATGGCGGCAAACGACAGCGCCGCCAGTGCCGCGCCCAGCCGGGTCACCCGCTCCGGCCCGCGGCGGTCGGCAAGGCGCCCGGCAAGCGGCGCGCCCAGCGCGCCGGCGGCGCCGGCCAGGCCGAACGCCCCCGCGGCCTCGCTGCCGAGATGGAATGGTGCGCCATGCAGCATCACTGCCAGCGTGGACCAGAACGCGCTGAAGCCCACCGACAGCAGCCCCTGCGCCAGGGCCGCGCGGCGCAAGGCGCCATGCTCGCGCCACAGGGCCGCCAGCGAGGCCAGCAGCGCACCATACGGCAGCATCGTGGTGGGCGTGAAGCGCGGCAACTGGCGCCGGGCAACCAGCGCGACCGCCGCGATGCTGGCCGCCGCAATCATGAACATGGTGCGCCAGCCGAAGTGCGCGGCGACGAAGCCGCTCACCACCCGCGACAGCAGGATGCCCAGCAGCAATCCGGTCATGACTGTCCCGACCACCTTGCCGCGCTGCGCCGCGGGCGCCAGCGCCGCTGCAGCGGGCACGATGTCCTGGGCCATGGTGGCGGCCAGGCCCACCACCAGGCTGGATACCAGCAAGGCGCCAATGCCGGGCGCCAGGCCCGCCAGCAGCAAGGCGCCGACCAGCGCCACTGCCTTGGCCACGATGATGCGGCGGCGGTCATAGCGGTCGCCCAGCGGCGCCAGCAGCAGGATGCCCAGCGCATAGCCGAGCTGCGTCAGGGTCGGGATGGCGCCGGTTGCCGAATCGGAGGCATGCAGGTCGGGTGCCATCACCCCGAGCATGGGCTGGCTGTAGTACAGCGAGGCGACTGACAGGCCCGCGCCGACGGCAAGCAGCAGCACCAGGCGTCCCGGCAGGGGCGGGCTGGCAATGGTGGCGGCGGATGGGGTGGCGGGAACAGAGGACATATCGAGGTTGCGAGATCCGCAGGCAGGTTTGGATGGCTCGAAGTGTTGTCCACGCGGGCTGATTCTGGTAGACGTGCGGGATGAACAATGATTATACGAGATGCGTATGAAACGCCAGCCAGCATCGCAGCGAACCACCGCCATGCAGGGCAGGGCAGCCGCCCGCGGCGCCACCAGCGCCGACCGCATCGAGCTGTTGCAGACCTTTGTGCGCATCGTCGAGGCCGGCAGCCTTTCGATGGCGGCAGCGCAGCTGCAGACGACCCAGCCCACCGTCAGCCGGCGCCTGCAGACGCTGGAGCGGCTGCTCGGCGTGCGCCTGCTGCAGCGCTCCACGCATGCGATGAAGCTGACCGAGGACGGCGAGCGCTGCTATGAGCGTGCCAAGGAACTGGTGGCCGACTGGACCATGTTCGAGGCCGACGTGCGCGGGGTCGGGCATGCGCCGGCCGGCACGTTGCGCGTGGTGGTGCCGCACGCTTTCGGGCAGGAGCTGCTGGTCGGCCCGCTGGCCGGCTACCTGCAGCAGTGCCCCGAAGTCTCGGTGGAATGGCTGCTGCATGACCGCACCCCGGATTTCATCGCCGAGGCCATCGATTGCGCGATCCATGTGGGCGAAGTGCATGAACCCGGCGTGGTGGCGGTGCGGCTCGCCGACGTGCCGCGCGCGGTCATTGCCGCACCGTCGCTGTTTGAGGGTAAGCCGCCGCCACGCCGGCCGGAAGACCTGGAGGGCCTGCCATGGCTGGCGCTGCGCACCTTCTATCGCAACGAGGTCGTGCTGCAGAACGCGCAGACGCAGGCGCGCCAAGGCATCGCATTCCAGCCGCGCATGAGCACGGACAGCCTCTACGCGCTGCATTCGGCGACCCGGCTGGGGCTGGGCGTTGCCGTCGGCTCGGCCTGGATCTTTGCTGACGACATTGCCAGCGGCAGGCTGCTGCACCTGCTGCCGCAGTGGCAGGCCGATCCCTTGCCGATCTACCTGGTCTACCCCCATGCGCGCTTCTATCCGGCGAAGCTCAGGTTGTTTGTCGAAGCCATGCGGCAAGCCATTCCCACGCCGGGCATGGTCGGGAGCCCGGGCCCGCGCCGGCGCGAGCGCGGCGAGCGGACCCGTCGCGCATGAGCTTGCTCAGGGAGGCGCCGAAGACGACGCCGTCAAGGGCACAAGGCCGGACAGGCCGCCGTCACCCCTTGCCCGATGCCCCACACGTCTTCGGTGCACGCGGGCAGGCAGCGGTGCCGACGCTGCCCGCAACCCGTGCTTTATGCCCCACTTCAGCGCGTTTTCTGCACTGGATTTGCGCATCATCAAGACCTTCGAAATTCGTGCTTCAGGCCTGCAAATCAAGGCCGATAGGAGGAAAACCAAGCCAAGTTCCGCGACCGCCATGACTCCTATTTTCCTTCCCGCCGAGCGCCTGATGGCGCGCCTGAATATCAACCGCAAGCTCGCGCTGATCGCCGTGCTGTTCCTGGTGCCGCTATGCGGCGCGATGTATGTGGTGCTGAGCGATGCGGCGCGATCGATCCGCACCACCGGCGATGAAGTGCGGGGGCTCACCGTGGTCGGGCATGCGCTCGACTTCATGCGCGAGACCCAGGTCCGGCGCGGCGCCGCCAATGCGGTGTTGTCGGGCAATGCGGCCTTTCGCGCCACCTTCGATGGGGCCGACAACAAGGCCGCGGCCAGCCTGGCGGGGCTGACGCGCAGCATCGCGGAGAATCCTGCTTTCGAACTCGGGGCCGGGGCGCGCAAGCTGGAGCAGGACTGGCAGCATCTGCGCGGGCTTGGCCTGGACACCATGGCCGGGCCGCTGTTCGAGCGCCACAGCGCACTGGTGCGGCAGACGCAGGCGTTTATCGGCGACGTGGCTGAGCGCTCGCAACTGGCGCTGGACAGTGAAGCGGGCTCCTACTACCTGATCAACCTGCTGGTGGGCCCGATGCCGCGCCTGGCCGAACTGAGCGCGCTGGCGCGCGGCCGCGGGGCCGGCATCATCGCGCAGGGCGGCTATGCCGATGCCGCGCAGCAGGCGGGTCTGGGCGCGCTCGCCGAGCAGATCCACGAGGGGCTGGAAACGGTGCGGCGCGACATCGCGCGCGTCGGGAACGCGGCACCGGCGTACCGGCCGCGCATCGGCGCCGCGCTGGCGCGACTCGCCGCGATGGACAATTTCCATCGCACGCTCAAGGTCCGGATGCTGGGCGCGACCGGCATCGACATCGATGCCAAGGCTTACTTCGACGAGGCCACCGCCGCCATCGAAGGCGTGGCGGCCGCCAACAAGGCGTTTGCCGAGGTCGCTGGCGCCATGCTGGCACAGCGTGTCGCGGCGCAGGAAAGGCAGTTCGTGTTGCTGGCGGGCATTGCGCTGGTGACCGTTGCCGCCGCGTTCTACCTGTTCATCGGCTTCAGCCGCGGCACGCGCGGCGACGTGCGGCAGGTGGCGGAGATGGTCGAACGCATCAACGCGGGCGACCTGACCCTGCGCATCGCGGTGCGCGGGCGCGATGAACTGAGCGAGATCAAGCGGCACCTGCTGTCGCTGGTGGACAGCTGGCGCGCGCTGATCGGCGACACCAAGGCCGGCGCACACAACGTGCTGGCGGCGGCGGGCGATATCGCGCAGGGCAATATCGACCTGTCGCAGCGCACCGAGGAGCAGGCCTCGTCGCTGGAGCAGACCGCGGCCAGCATGGAGCAGCTGACGGCCACCGTGCAGCAGAACGCCAGCAATGCCGGCCAGGCCAGCGAGCTGGCGCGCGAGGCGTCTGACGTGGCGCGCGCCGGCGGCGACGCGGTCGGGCGCATGCAGCAGACCATGCAGGAGATCGAGGCCGATTCGCGGCGCATCGTCGACATCATCGCGGTGATCGACGGCATTGCCTTCCAGACCAATATCCTGGCGCTGAATGCGGCGGTGGAGGCCGCGCGCGCGGGCGAGGCCGGCCGCGGCTTTGCGGTGGTGGCGACCGAAGTGCGCGGGCTGGCGCAGCGCGCCGGCAGCTCGGCCAAGGAGATCCGCACGCTGATCTCGCAATCGGCGCAGCGCGTGGCGTCGGGCAACACGCTGGCGCTGGACGTTGCCGCGACCATGGAGAACACCGTTGCCGCCATCGGCCGCGTGACGGCGATGATGGATGAGATCAGCCATGCCTCGCGCGAGCAGAGCAGCGGCATCGCCCAGGTCAACCAGGCGGTGACGCAGATGGACCAGGTCACGCAGCAGAACGCCGCGCTGGTGGAGGAGGCCGCCGCGGCGGCGCAGTCGCTGCAGGAGCAGGCGCTGCATATGCAGCGGGCGGTGGCGGTGTTCCGGACCGAGGCGCAAGCCTAGTCCGCCTGCCAGTGCTCAGCGCCGGAAGATCCAGATCACGACCGACACCAGCACCGACACCAGGATGCAGGTCGTGATCGGAAAGTAGAAGCTGAACCCGTCCCGGACGATATGGATATCGCCGGGCAGCCGCCCAAGTGGCAGCTTCGACAGCCAGGGCCAGGCAGCGGCGGCTGCGATCAGCAGGCAGCCAAGGATGAGAAGCAGGCGTTGCATGATCGGATGGATTTGTTCGGGCCGGCGGCTTGTGGCGCCGCGTGTCCTGAGACATTGGACAGGCACGGCACCGCAGGATTGCATCGGCTCGGCGCACCGGGGCCAGGGACTATAGGTCGCGGGTTTCGGAATGTAAATTGAGAGTTGGCGCTGTTTGCATGAAATTTGGTTATACCGCCGAAATACCGCAAGGCTAGTCTGATAGTAGATTTCACGAACAGTTCGTTTTCTGATAGAAAGCACTGTTCCCTGATCCAGATGTTCAATCTGGTTCCAAAAAAATGGCGCGTTCCGGTGAAATCCACATGCTGGACGGCCAATTTCCCGCCGGGTTAACGCTAATTCTGAGTCGCAATGCCCGTTGCCTAAGATTCCGTTCAATTGGAGAACAGCAGTTCGCCATTAGAACAAAATCGCATGTCCGGCCTGCAGGATGGCTAGTGCGATTTCCAGGAAAACGGAGACAGCAGTGCAACATCCCACCCAAACGAAGGGCGGCGTCACGGACGTCCAGGCCCTGATCGACGGACAGCGATTCACTGGGTACCAGTGGCTCATTCTTGTGCTGTGCTTCCTGATCGTTGCCATTGACGGTTTCGATACCGCCGCAATCGGATATATCGCGCCGGCGCTGGTGCAGGACTGGGGGATCGAGAAAGCCGCCCTCGGGCCCGTCATGAGCGCGGCCCTGTTCGGTCTTGCTTTCGGTGCGATCTTCGCCGGTCCGCTGGCTGATCGGGTCGGCCGCAAGAAGGTGCTGGTGCTGTCCGTCTTCTTCTTTGGCGCCTGCAGTCTCGCCACCGCGTTTGCGCCCACGCTGGGCTGGCTCACGGTCTGGCGCTTCCTGACCGGCCTTGGCCTGGGCGCCGCCATGCCCAATGCCGTGACGCTGACATCAGAGTTCGCGCCGCAACGCCGCCGTGCCGTGCTCGTGAACACCATGTTCTGCGGCTTTCCGCTTGGTTCCGCGGCCGGCGGCTTTGTCGCCGCTGCGATGATCCCGCACTTCGGCTGGCACAGCGTGCTGCTGCTTGGCGGCATCGTGCCGCTTGCGCTCGCGCTGTTGCTGGTGGCGCTGCTGCCGGAGTCGGTGCGCTACATGGTCCTGCGCAACTATCCTGCCACCCAGATCCGCAACGTGCTGCGACGCGTGACTGGCGCAGACCTGTCCAGGGCCAACAACTTCATCATCGGCGAGCAGGCCCCTGCGACCCGATCCGCCATCGGCACCGTGCTGGCGCCCGGCTATCGCCTGGGCTCGGCGATGCTATGGTCCACTTACTTCATGGGCCTCGTCATCTTCTACCTGCTGACGAGCTGGATGCCGACGCTGATGAAGGACGCCGGTTTCTCGATCCAGCACGCGTCATTCCTGACGGCGCTGTTTCCGCTCGGTGGCGGCATCGGCACCATCGCGGCCGGCTGGTTCATGGACCGCTTCAATCCGAACAAGGTCATCGCCATCACCTATGCTGCAACCGGCGTACTGATCTACGCAGTGGGCCACGGCACCGGCAGCCAGGTGCTGCTGGGCGTACTGATCTTCCTCGCCGGTACGGCCATGAACGGCGCCCAGTCTTCGATGCCTTCGCTGGCCGCGGCCTTTTACCCGACGCAGGGCCGTGCTACCGGCGTTGCCTGGATGCTTGGCATCGGCCGCTTCGGCGGCATCACCGGCGCGCTGCTCGGTGCTGAACTGCTGCGCCTGCACCTGGGCTTCGACACGATTTTTACGCTGCTTACCGTGCCGGCATTCCTTGCCGCCGGTGCACTGCTGGTGAAGCATTTCAGCAGCCGGCCTGCGGGTGCCGCCGACTCAGTCAATGGCGGCGCAAGCGTCGCAAGTCACTGAGCGGAAGCAGGCTGGGCCGCGGCGCGAATGCAGTTCGCCAACGCCTCGGCCATCGGCGTGAGCGTGCGGTCGCCGTGCCGCAGCAGGCCGATCGGTTCCTCGGTGCCCTGCGTATCGATTGGCAGGAGTACCAGATCTCCCTCGGACACCGCGCGCCTGGTTGCGGAGAGCGGCGCTGCCCACACGCTGTCACTCTGCCGGGCCAGCAGGCGTCCGAGATAGGCATCCGAGGTTTCCACGCATCCGCCCGGCAGGGGCAGGCCGTGCCGGGCGAGCAGGCTTTCCGTGTTGTGGCGGGGAATCGAGCCCGCGGCCGGAATCACCAGCGGCCATGCCAGCGCGTCCACCAGTGTTGGCCGCGATACGGCGGCGAGGGGATGCCCGGGACGAACCGCCAGAGCCAGCGAGTCCTGGCCCAGGGACTCGAACCACAGGCTCTCCATGGCCACCGGGTCATCCATCCGGCCAATGACCAGGTCGAGCACATCCGCCTTGAGTTGGTCGATGAGGTTGCGGTTCATGCCGGTCTGCACGGCAAGGCCGACCTCGGGATGCGCGGCGCGGAAACGCAGCAGGGCGTCGGTCAGCACGGCCGGCACCACGCTCGGCAGCGCACCCAGCCGGATGCGCTCCTGCGGCAGCGCATCCGCGCCGGCCATGCTGTCCGCCGCGGCATCGATATCCGCGAGGATGCGCAGGGCGTGGCGCAGGAAGCGCGTGCCGGCGGTGGTCAGTTCGGTGCCGGCCCGCTGCCGCACCAGCAGGCGGGTGCCGGCCAGTTCCTCGAGCTCGCTCAGTGTCTTGGAGACGGCCGGCTGGGTCAGGCCCAGGCGTTCGGCCGCACGGCCCAGGTGCTGGGTCTGCGACACCGCCACGAAACAATAGAGGTGCCGCAGCCGCACGCGATTGCGGAAGATTTCGAGTGCGGGAGGGGCCTGTGATTTCATGCCTAAAAGTTATCGTATTTAACAGTAATCTTAATTTACATGACTTTATGTGTTGTTTAAAGTCAAACCATTCCAACGACGAGGAGACTGCCCGATGACCCGTCTTGCCCAGTACCGCCGTCCCTACTGGGACACCCAGCCCGAATACCGCTTCGATCCCTATGCCTCGACGCAGAAGCGCTCGCCGGGCGAGCCGCTGATTGCGCTGCCGCAGTCGCTGTCTGAAGTGACCGGTCCCAGCTTTGGCGCCGAGTTCGTCCGCGAAGGCGATAACGACCTCACCGTCGGCAACGGCGGCGAGCCCATCGGCGAGCGCATCCTCGTGACCGGCCGTGTGCTGGACGAGAATGGCAGGCCGGTGCCGAACGCGCTGATCGAGGTGTGGCAGGCCAATGCGGCCGGCCGCTACGTGCACAAGCGCGACCAGCATGATGCGCCGCTCGACCCGCATTTCTCGGGCGAGGGCCGCACCGTCACCGATGCCAGCGGGCGCTACCAGTTCAAGACCATCAAGCCCGGCGCCTATCCCTGGCGCAACCACCACAATGCCTGGCGGCCGCAGCATATCCACTTCTCGCTGTTCGGCAACGCCTACGCCACGCGGCTGGTGACGCAGATGTATTTCCCCGGCGATCCGCTGTTGCCGTTCGATCCGATTTTCAACTGCGTGCCGGACGAAAAGGCGCGCGACCGGCTTGTGGCCAGCCTCGACTGGGAGACGACCCAGCCCGAATACGCGCTCGGCTACCATTTCGATATCGTGCTGCGTGGCCGCGATGCCACGCCGATGGAGTAAGACCATGCTCTACGCCACCGCATCCCAGACCGTCGGCCCTTATCTCCATATCGGCCTGAGCGGCCTGAACTGCGCCGACCTGACCGCCAGCGCGCCGGAACTGGCTGGCCAGCGCATCGTGATCGAAGGCCGCGTGACCGACGCCGACGGCGAGCCCGTGCCGGACGGCATGGTCGAGATCTGGCAGGCCAACCCCGCCGGCCGCTACCGCCACCCCGACGATGCGCGCGAGCTGCCGCTGGTGCCCGGCTTTACCGGCTTCGGCCGCGTGCCGACCGAGGCCGACGGCTCGTTCCGCTTTGTCACCGTCAAGCCCGGCACCGTGCCCGGCCCGGACGGCCGGCCGCAGGCGCCGCACATCATGGTGTCGGTGTTCATGCGCGGGCTGGTCAAGCATGTCGCCACGCGCATGTACTTCCCGGACGAAGCGGCCGCCAATGCCGCCGATGCCGTGCTGGCGCTGGTCCCCGCCGAGCGCCGCGGCACGCTGATTGCCAGCGATGCCGGCAACGGCACGCTGCGCTGGGATGTGGCGCTGCAGGGGCAGGGCGAGACGGTGTTCTTCGATATCTGAGGCACTCGCTGCCGGCAACAGACGCATAATCGGGTGGCCGTCGATGTCACGGCCACTCACGCTACCCATCGCCCCCAATGCCAACCGCTACGCGTCTTACCGATCCCATGTCCGGCAGCCCGGCCGTGCTGGACATTTTCTCCGACGCCGGCACGGTGCAGCGCATGCTTGCCGTGGAGGCCGCGCTCGCGCGCGCCGAAGCGGACAGCGGCGTGATCCCTGCCGCGGCCGCGGCCGTGATCTCCGACGTCTGCCGCGATCCCGGCATCATTGACCGCGACGCGCTTGCGCAAGCCGCAGTCGCTGCCGGCAATCTCGCGATTCCCTTCGTCAGGCAACTGACCGCCGCCGTGGCCGCGCGCGATGCCGAGGCGGCGCGCTTTGTCCACTGGGGCGCCACCAGCCAGGACATCATCGACACCGCACTGGTGCTCCAGGCCGGCGACGCGCTGCGCGCGCTGGATGCCGACCTGGTGCGCCTGGGCGAAGCCTGCGCCGCGCTGGCTTCGGCGCATCGGGCCACGCCGATGGTCGCCCGCACCTGGCTCCAGCATGCACTGCCAGCCAGCTTCGGCCTCAAGGCCGCGGGCTGGCTCGATGCGCTGCGCCGCGATCTCGGTCGTCTCGATGCTACCCGCGCCCAGGCCCGCGCGCTGCAGTTCGGCGGCGCCGCCGGCACGCTCGCCAGCCTTGGCCAGGCCGCGCCCGCGGTGACCGCCGCGCTGGCCCGCGAACTGGACTTGGCCGCGCCCGTGCTGCCGTGGCACGCGCATCGCGACCGCATGGCCGAGGTTGCCACCACGCTGGGCATGCTGACCGGCACGCTCGGCAAGATGGCGCGCGATATCTCGCTGATGATGCAGACCGAGGTGGCGGAAGTGGCCGAGCCGTCTGGCCCCGGCCGCGGCGGCTCCAGCACCATGCCGCACAAGCGCAACCCGGTCGGCTGCGCGGCGGTGCTGACGGCCGCGGTGCGCGTGCCCCCGCTGGTGGCGACGATGCTGGCGGGCATGGTGCAGGAACATGAACGCGCCCTGGGCGGCTGGCAGGCAGAGTGGGACACGCTGCCGCAGATCGTGACGCTGGCCGCCGGCGCGCTGCGCCAGATGGGCGAGGTCGTGGCGGGGCTGCAGGTCGATGCGGCGCGCATGCGTGCCAACCTCGGCCTGACCCATGGCCTGATCCTCGGCGAGGCGGCGATGCTTGAACTTGGCAGCAGGATCGGCAGGCTGCCGGCGCACCATCTGGTGGAACGCGCCTCGCAGCGTGCCGTCGCCGACGGCACCAGCCTGCGCGACGCGCTGGCCCGCACGCTGCAATCCGATCCGGCGCATGCCCGCCTGCTCGATGACGCCGCGCTGGATCGCCTTGCCGACCCCGCCAACTACGCGGGCCAGTCAGCGGCCTTTGCGGACGCTGCCGTGCAGGCCTGGCAATCCGCACTGGTGGCGCGCCAGTCCTGAGACTGCCCTGAGCCCGGAACTACCGCGATGCGCCGGCCACGCCGCCGGCCGCGCACCCAAGGAGACTGCATTGCCCTACCTCGACCACGCCGGCGCCCGGCTCTTCTACACCGTTGACGGCCCCGAGTCCGCGCCGGCCATCCTCTTCTCGAACTCGCTCGGCACCGACCACACCATGTGGGAGCCGCAGGCTGCCGCACTGGCCGGTCGCTATCGCGTGGTGCGCTACGACACCCGCGGCCACGGCCGCTCGACCGCGCCGGGCGATGCCTTTACCGTGGCGCAGCTCGGGCAGGACGTCATCGCCATCCTGGATGCGCTGGGGATCGGGCAGGCGGTGTTCTGTGGCCTGTCGATGGGCGGGCTCACCGGGATGTGGCTGGGCATCCATGCGCCGCAGCGGTTCTCGCATATCGTGCTGGCCAATACCGCCGCGAAGATCGGCAATGCCGACGGCTGGAATACCCGCATCGAGACCGTACGGCGCGAAGGCATGGCCGTGATGGTCGCGCCTTCGGTCGAGCGCTGGTTCACGCCGGAGTTTGCCGCCACGGCCGAGCGCGCGCTGGACGGCCTGCGCGATGTGCTGGCCGGGCTCGCTCCGCGCGGCTATGCGGCCAGTTGCGCGGCCGTGCGCGACGCCGATTTCCGCGAGTCGGTCGCATCGATCCAGGTGCCGGTGTTGGTCATCGCCGGCAGCCAGGACCCGTCGACCCCTGCGCAGGAAGGCCGCGCGCTGGCCGACGCGATTCCCGGCGCCCGCTTTGTCGAACTGCCCGCCGCGCATATTTCCAGCTTCGAGCAGCCCGGCCGCTTCACGGCGGCGCTGCTCGATTTCGTGCGCGGCCGGCTGCCGGTGACTGACGACCATGCGCGCTACGACGCCGGCCTTGCCGTGCGGCGCGAGGTGCTGGGCAGCGCGCACGTGGACCGTTCGCTCGCGCGGCTGACCCCGCTCAACGAGGAATTCCAGCACCTCATCACGCGCTATGCCTGGGGTGAGATCTGGACGCGCGAAGGCCTGCCGCGGCATACGCGCAGCCTGCTGACGATCGCCATGATGGTGGCGCTGAACCGCGCCGAGGAGCTGAAGCTCCATCTGCGCGCCGCCGCCAACAACGGCGTGACGCGCGACGAGATCAAGGAGGTCTTGCTGCAGGCCGCGATCTATTGCGGCGTGCCGGCGGCGAACTCGGCATTTCATCTGGCCGAGGAGGTGTTCGCCGAAATCGACCAGGCAGGCTGAGCGGTCAGCCCGCCGCATCCGCGGGCGGTGGCATCGCAAATGCCGGCAGCCGCGCACGCCCCGACTGCCGGAACTCAGTCGGCGCCTGTCCTACCAGCCGTGCAAAGAAGCGCGAGAAGTAGGCCGCGTCAGCGAACCCGAGCGACAGGGCGATGTGCTTGACCTCCAGGTCGCTGAACAGCAGGTCGCGCTGCGCCTCGGCCAGTACGCGCGCGTGGATCATCTGCAGGGCCGACTGCCCGCAAGCCTGGCGGCACACGCGGTTGAGCTGCGTGGGTGTGATGCCGATGGCGCTTGCATAGTGCGTGATGTCCTTGTGCTCACGATAGTCGGATTCGAGCAACTGCTGGAACAGCCGGAAATGCCGCGCGGGCCGGCTGTCGCTGCGCGCCGCGGCCGGCGCGGCGGCATTGGCCAGCCGCGCGATGCCGATCAGCAGCAGCGTCAGCAATGCCGACAGCGACGCTCCGCGCCAGGCGGACACGGTTTCCATCTCGCCGCGAACCAGTGCCAGCGTATCGGCCAGCGCGTGGCCCCGGCGCACGCGGTCGTGGCGCGGATCGGCGAACAGCGGTAGCGCATCCGGCACACCTGCCAGCAGTGTGCGCAGGTGGCTGTCGGTCATGGTCACGACCATGCCGTCGGTGTCCGGCGTGAAGACAAAGCCGTGGATGTGCCGTGGCGGCATCGTCACCAGCGAGCCGCTGCGCAGCCGTTCGCGCCGCTCCTCCAGCAGGGCTTCGCCGGCGCCTGAGTGAATGTACAGAATTTGCAGGAAACGATCATGCCGATGGGGCTTGATCTCCCATCCGTGCAGGCGGCTGCGTGCGGCAATGGATTCGAAATGGAGCTGGTTTTCCAGCAGTTCCGAGGGATTGATGCCATACAGCGAGTACGTCGGGACAGGTTTCACGGTGGCTTAGGTGTTTACCATCGATGTTCCGATTGTCCTGCCATTGGTTCGATCTGTCCATTCCTTGGCGGGTCTGCGCCGACTATCTTTAGCGGCAGAAGACCGATACCCACAAGGAGACAAGACATGCGCACCCAGGTTGCCATCATCGGCGCCGGCCCGGCCGGCCTGCTGCTCGGCCAGTTGCTGACACGCGCCGGCATCGACAACATCATCATCGAACAACGCAGCCCCGAATACGTGCTTGGCCGCATCCGCGCGGGCATCCTGGAGAGCGTCACCGTCGACGCGCTGGAACGCGCCGGCGTGGCCGGGCGGCTGCATGCGGAAGGCCTGGTCCACCACGGTATCGCCCTGTCGTACGGCGGGCAGCGCCACCATATCGACCTGCATGCGCTGATCGGGCGCAGCGTCACGGTGTACGGGCAGACCGAGGTCACGCGCGACCTGATGGATGCGCGCCGCGCCGATGACACCCCCACCGTCTATGAAGCGCAGGAGGTGAGCGTGCACGGTTTCGACGGCAGCACGCCGTCGGTGCGCTATCGCAAGGATGGCGTCATGCACGAGGTGGCCTGCGACTACATCGCCGGCTGCGACGGTTTTCACGGCATCTGCCGCGAGAGCGTGCCGGTGGCGGCGCGGCAGGTGTTCGAGCGGGTCTATCCGTTTGGCTGGCTGGGGCTGTTGTCGGAGACGCCACCCGTTGCCGATGAGCTGGTCTATGCCAGCCATGAGCGCGGCTTCGCGCTGTGCAGCATGCGTTCGCGCCACCGCAGCCGCTACTACGTGCAGGTGGCGGCTAGCGAGCGCGTGGAAGACTGGTCAGACGAGCGCTTCTGGCAGGAGCTGCGTAGCCGGCTCGATCCGCAGACGGCAAGCGCGCTGGTGACCGGGCCCAGCATCGAGAAAAGCATTGCGCCGCTGCGCAGCTTTGTGTCCGAGCCGATGCGTTTTGGCCGGCTGTTCCTGGCGGGCGACGCGGCGCATATCGTGCCGCCTACCGGGGCCAAGGGGTTGAACCTGGCGGCCAGTGATGTGCTGGCGTTGTCAGAGGGCTTTGAGGCCCGTTACCGCCATGCCGATGCCAGCGGCCTCGATGGCTATTCCGCGCGTTGCCTGCAGCGTGTGTGGAAGGCCGAGCGTTTCTCGTGGTGGATGACCTCGCTGTTGCACCGGTTTCCAGATGCGGATGCGTTCTCGTTGCGGATGCAGCGGGCGGAGCTGGATTACCTGGTGGGGTCGGAGGCGGCGTCGCGGGTGCTGGCGGAGAATTATGTGGGGTTGCCATATTGAGCTGAGTGCACTGCGCGATTGCTGACAGCATCCGCATGCTGCGGGCTTGCTCCCCTCTCCCGCAAGCGGGAGAGGGGAGCACACAGTCGGCTCGCTGAAGCCCGGTAGAACCTGCCGACAGTCGACGCTACGCGGCCAGCGCGCCGGCGCCCGAGACCATCGCCTGCACTGCCTGCAGCGTGTCTCCGACCACCCCACCCACCAGCACCACGGCCGGGCTGGCCAGCCCCGCCGCGAGCGATTCGGCGAGCGTGCCGAGCGTGCCGGTCCAGCTGCGTGCCTGCTCGCTGCCGGCATGCATCACCACCGCCGCCGGCATGTCGCTGCGCATGCCCGCCGCCAGCAAGCCGTCGCGGATCGCCCCGAGCCGGCTCATGCCCATATAGATCACCAGCGTGGTGCCGCCACGCACCAGCGCTTGCCAGTCGGGCGAGCCGTGCGCGCTGGTATGGCCGGTCACGAAGGTCACGCCGTGGCAGTGCGCGCGGTGCGTCAGCGCAATCCCCAGTGCCTGCGCGGCGGCCATGCCGCTGCTGATGCCATTGACGATCTCGACGGCCACGCCGTGGCCGCGCAGGAAGGCGGCTTCTTCGCCGCCGCGCCCGAACAGCAGCGGATCGCCGCCCTTGACGCGCGCCACGCTGCGGCCGGCCAGCGCGTGCTGCAGCGTCAACTGCTGGATGCGTTCCTGGCTGACCGAGCAGCGCCCGCCGCGCTTGCCGACCCACTCAACATGGGTGCCGGGGCTGGCATAGCAGGACATCTCCGGCGCGACCAGGTCATCGACCAGCCAGACCTCGGCCGCGGCCAGCGCGCGCATGGCGCGTACCGTGACCAGGTCCGGGCTGCCCGGGCCGACGCCGACCAGCCAGACCTTGCCGGGTTTCAGGGGTGGATTCATCTCGGGCTCCTGCGATCGGGCATCACCACGCCGGCTCAGTGGCTGGTGCCGGCCGAGCGCGTGGTCTTGTTGAAGACGTTGTACTTGCCGATGGGCTTGTCCATCGGCAGGCGCCTGACCTCCTGCAAGGTGGCCGCGTCGTACACCACGATGGCGCCGTCGCGCTCCATCAGGCTGACCAGCGCGTAGCGCCCGTCGCGCGTGAATTCGACGTGGGCAGCGGTGCGCCCCGCGCTCGGCGTAACGCTGCCGACCACCCGCAGGCTTTGCTTGTCGATCACCTGCAGCGTGTCGCGCCTCGGGCTCATCATGGCGTCGGCCCAGGCGTAGGGGGTGTTTTCATGGCTGCGCAGGAAGAAGCCCGGACCGTTGGTCGGCACGGTGGCGACCGTGTGCCAGTCCTGCATGTCGATCACCGTGATGCGCCCTTGCCCGAGGTCGGGCGAGGCCATCACCTCACGTCCGTCGCGCTGCCAGGTGATGCCGCTGCCCAGGTGCGGCATGCCGCCAAGCGATAGCGCCGCGACCTTTCGACCCTGCTGCAGGTCGATCACCTGGCCGCCACCCTTGCGCGAGGCGCCCAGGATATGGCGATAGGGTTGGTCGAAGAAGAAGTCGTCGAGCACATCGTCCAGCACCACCACGCGAGGTGCCAGCGCCGGCAGCGGCGCACCGGCCGCATCGGCGTACGGAATCTCCCAGACCTCGGCGATATCCTTCAGCGCGGCAATAAAGCTGTGGCGCGGCGCGGCGTCGTAGACGGCGGAGACGCGCGAGGCCTCGTCATTGCGCCCCTTCACGTCGATCACCCGCGCCAGCGACAGGTCTTCGGCATTGAGCAGCACCAGCGTGCGCGGCAGCGTATTGCCGGCCAGCACCCAGCGGCCATCATCGCTGACGGCGACGTTGCGCGTGTTCACGCCGACCCGGATCTCCGCCACATAGGCCAGGTTCCACAGGTCGTACTTGCTGACCCAGCCATCGCGGCTGGCCAGGTAGACATAGCGGCCGTCGCGGCTGAACTTGGGGCCGCCGTGCAGCGCAAAACGGGTGGCAAAGCGATGGACCGGTGCCAGCCGGTCCCCGTCGAGCACGGTCATATGATGGCTGCCGGCCTCCACCACCACGAACAGGTTCTGCGGATCGGCGCCGAACAGCGGCCGCGCCGGCAGGCTGCCGGGGGCGTGGTGGACGATATGGCTGGCGCGGATGGCCTGCGCGTGCCATTGCGGCATCGCTGCAGGCGCCGTGCGCAGCCAGCGCGCCAGCGCCTGCAAGTCGGGCTCGGCCAGCGTGCCGGCGAATGCCGGCATCTGCGTGGCGGCGCGGCCAGCGTGCAGCACCTGGTCAAGTTCGCTGGCGCGCAGGCGCTCCAGGCTTTCCGGCAGCAGCGCGGGGCCCATGGCGCCGAGGCGGTCCGCGCCATGGCAGGCGGCGCAGTGCTGGCTGTAGAGCGCCGCGGGGTCGGCGGCCATGGCGGCTTGCGTGGCGCAGGCAAAGGCCAGGCCGACCAGCCATCGGAGCACGGTCTTCATGCCGCCACCTCCGTGCGCGGCGCATGCGCGATCTCGGCATCGCTCAGGTAGCAGCCCGGGTCTTCCGCCCAGGCGTTGCCTGTCAGCGCAAAGGCGCGCACCCGGGTATTGCCGTTGCAGATGGCGCGATATGCGCAGCCTGCGCAACGCCCCTGCAGCGGACGCGGCGTGCTGGCCAGGCCCGCCATCAGCGGATCGGCGCGGCTGGCCCAGATCTCGCCGAACGGCCGCTCGCGCACATTGCCCACGGTCACGTGCCACCACATCGTGTCGGGATGGACATTGCCGAGGTTGTCGATATTGGCCACGCCGACCCCGGTGGCGTTGCCGCCCCAGTGTTCCAGCCGCTGGCGCATATCCACCAGGCGATGCGGCAAGCGCCTGGCGATCCAGTACAGCAGGTACACGCCATCCGCATCGTTGTTGCCGGTGACGAAGTCGCCCGCATGGCCCTGCTGCGTGCGCTGCCAGACGTGGTCGAACAGCCAGTCGAGCGCGGCGCGGGTGCGCGCATGGTGCGCGTCTTCGGCGCGATGGCTGCGTGCACGGCCAGCATAGTTGAAGTGCGACAGGTAGAACTTGTCGATGCCCTCATGCTCGGTCAGCGCCACCAGGTCGGGCAGTTGCGCCGCGTTGGCTTCGGTCAGCGTCATGCGCACGCCCACGCGCAGGCCGGCCGCACGCGCGGCGCGCAGGCCCGCCAGCGCCTGCGCAAAGGCGCCGTCGCTGCGGCGGAAGCGGTCGTGCGTGGCGGGCAGGCCGTCCAGGCTGACGCCGACGTAGTCGAAGCCCGCTGCCGCTAGCCGCGCGGCATGCCCCGCATTGAGCAGCGTGCCGTTGGACGACAGCGACAGGTGGAAGCCGAGTGCGCGCGCCCGTGCGGCAATCTCGTAGAGGTCCGGCCGCAGCAGCGGTTCGCCCCCGGACAGGATCAGCGCGGGCACGCGCGCATCGCGCAACTGGTCGAGCACGCGCAGCGCCTCGGCGGTATCCAGCTCGCCCTTGAAGTCCGTGTCGGCGGAGGTGGCATAGCAGTGCCGGCAGTTGAGGTTGCAGCGGCGGATCAGGTTCCAGATCACCACCGGGCCGGCGGGCTTGCGCGGCGGCGGCACCGGGCCGGCATCGCGCAGGGCTTCCATGAAGCGGGACAGGCGGAACATGGGCGGGGTTTCCTATTGGTCTGGACCGGGCGGCGGCAGGCGCAGCCCGGTTTTCTTGAGGATGCGGGTGGACCACAGCACGTCGTGCGCGCGGCAGGCGTCGCCAAGCAGTGCCGCGATCGCGGCAACCTGCGGCGCGGCGTCCTGGCGGGAGCGCGCATGGACCATCGCGAACAGGTTGTAGGGCCAATGCGGCAAGTGGCGCGGACGGCGATAGCAATGGCTGACGAAGGGCAGGGCGCCGATGCGCTCGCCGAGCGTGTCGATGAACGCATCGTCCACGTCCCACACGGTCATGCCGTTGGCGCGCCAGCCCAGCCGGTAGTGGTTGGGAACGGCGCCGATACGACGCAGCACGCCGCGCGCCTGCATCGCGGCGAGCCGCGCCATCACTTCCTGTTCGGTCAGGCCGAGTGCGCCGGCCACTGCCGCGTAGGGCGCCGGCACCAGCGGCAGTCCTGCTTGCGTGGCGCGGATCAGCGCCAGGTCGACGGGATCGACAGGCTCGGGCATCAGGCGGGCAGGTAGAGGTTGACGAAGAACTCGCGTTCCTTCGGGAACGGCAGGATCTCGACGCCGGCCGCCGCCGCAATGCGCGCGAGTACCGGCGCGACATCTTCCTGCCTCGCCACCGCCAGCACGAACCACAGATTCAGGTGATGCGTGCGCGCGTAGTGGTGGGCGACCTCGGGGTGCGCGTTGATGGCAGCGATCACGGCGTCCATCCGCTCGGCGGGTGCATGGCAGGCGCACAGCACGAAGCTGCCGCCCGCGCGCTCGATCTGGTACAGCGGGCCGAAGCGTGTCAGCACGCCTGCGGCAAGCAGTGCGCGCAGCCGCTCCAGCAGTTCGGCCTCGGTGATGCCGAGCGCCGCCGCCGCTTCGGCATACGGATGCGGCACCAGGGGCAGGCCGCGCTGCAGCGCGTTGATGATGCGGCGGTCGAGCGGGTCGAGTGCGGCGATGGCACGGGTCATGCCGACACCTGCATGGCATAGCGTGTGCCGCGCTGCTTGTAGCAGCGCGTGCCGACCAGCACGGTCCCGGGCGCATGTTCCAGCCCGGCGGTGGCATGGATGCGCGCCAGCGCGGGCAGCAAGTCTTGCGCATTGCGCGCATGGACCATCGCAAACAGGTTGTAGGGCCAGTCGGGCAGCCGGCGCGCGCGGCGGTAGCACAGGGTCACGCGCGCCTGCCGCGCCAGCCGCATGCCGATGGCGTCCACGTGCGCGTCGGGCACATCCCACACGCACATGGCGTTGTGGCCGAAGCCGAAGCGCCCATGCTGCAGCACCACGCCCAGGCGCCGGATCACGCCCTGCGCGGACCAGCGCGTCAGCCGCTCCAGGACCTGAGGCATCGCCATCCGCGCTTGCGCTGCCAGTGCGTGGAACGGGCGTGGCGTCAGCGGCAGGCCGGCTTCCAGTGCGGCCACCAGGCGCCAGTCGTCATCGTCCAGGGCGACAGGCGCGGCGGGAGCGGCCGCGCTGGCAGCGCGGCGGGCGCGTGCGCTGCCCGGGCGCGCGAGCGGGAAGCCGAGGTCGATGTGATACTCGCGGGCCATGGGCAGGTCCAGCGGCGCCAGGCCGGTCATTTCCCCGATCGACGCCAGCGTGACATCGAGCATGCGGCGCTCGCGCGCGCCCGCGACGAACCACAGGTTGTACGGATGGCCGCTGCGCGCATAGTTGTGGCTGACCGCCGCGCAGGCACTGACGCGCGCCGCCACGCGGTCCAGCTGGGCCGGCGGCACGGACAGCGCCGCCAGCGTGCTGACGCCGATCACGTTGGGCGCGAACACCGCGCCGACGCGGCTGATGCGCCCGTTGCCCAGGTCGCGCGCCAGCAGGCTCAGCAGCGTGTGCTCACACAGGCCGAGCTTGCCGGCCAGCGCCTGGTAGGGCCGCGGCTGCAGCGGGAAATCGCGCTGCAGGGTGTCGTAGACGCTCAGTTCATCGTACATGGTGTCCCTTTACATGCCGAACCGTTGCGCGCGCACGGTGAAGAAGATGCCGCTGGGGCTGTCGGCGGGCAGCGTGGCAATTCGCGCCAGGCTGGCGGTGTCGTAGATCTCGACACGGTTGTCGTCGCGGCAGGACAGCCACAGGGACTCGCCCTTGGGCGTGAACTCCATGTGCAGCACGCCGCGGCAGGGATGCAGCGTGCGCACCACCTGGCGCGTGGCGGTGTCGATCACCTGCACCGTGTCGTTGTGGGGGAAGGCGAAGTTGACCCAGACCTGGCGCCCGTCGGGGCGTGCCATCACAAAGACCGGCTGGCCGGCCAGCGCCACGCGCGCGGCCTGCTGCCAGCCGTTGGCGGGATCGGCCACCAGCACCTCATGACGGCCGATCGCCGGCAGCCAGGCCAAGCCCTGGGCCATGGCCCAGCCGCGCAGGTGCGGCATCTTGTAGACCGGCAGCGGCGCGCTGCCGCGGCCGTAGCCGGACAGCACGCGGCGCGACTGCAGCGGCGCCTGCCACAGGTCGACCAGCGCCAGGCCGTCCTCACCGAACAGGCCGGCCAGGTACCAGCGGCCATCGGGCGTGACCAGTCCGTCGTACGGCTCGCGGCCGGCGGGCAGGCGTGTCACCTGCGGCTGACGCGGATCGCCGGCATCGATGATCCAGATTTCGCCGGATTCGAACAGGCTGGCGGCAAAGCGGCGGCCGGGCAGGTCGGCCAGGCCCACCACCTTGGAGCGGCGGCCGTCATTGCCGATGGCCGGCAGGTCAGCCAGCGGCTCAAGCGTCTGGGCATCGAACAGGCGGATGCCGCCGGGCGCGTAGTTCTGCGTGGCCACCACGCGGCCGTCCTGCGAGATCGCGCCGCCGATGCTGTTGCCCGCCTGCAGCACGCGGTGGGTGATGCGGGCGCTGAGCAGGTCCACGCGCGTCAGGCCGCCGTCGCGGCCGAAGACATAGGCGTAGCGTGTGTTGCGCGAGAACACCACGCTGGCATGGGACAAATCACCGAGTCCTTCCACGGTTGCCAGCCGGGTCATGCCGGTGGTCTCGACGATCTGCAGCCGTCCGGCGGCGCGCTCCACCACCACGCCCAGGTCGCCGGTGCCGCGCGCGGCGCTGGCACAACCGGCCACCAGCGCGGCGGCAACGGTGGCGCACAAGGCCGCGGCCAGGCCGCGGATCAGTTGCCTTGCGGCGAGGCGGCCGGTGGCTTGCCGGCCTGCAGTCGATCGATCAGCCATTGGGCTTCATCCTGCGTCATGAAGGGTTGCCAGGGCGGCATCGCGGTGCCGGGGCGGCCGTACAGCACGGTGGCGACCAGGCCCTCGGGCGGCTTGCCGGACAGTGCCTCGCGCGTCAGCGGCGGGCCCAGCCCGCCGCCAAGCGTCATGCCGTGGCAGGCGCCGCAGTCATCGCGCAGCCAGTGCGCAAGCTGCGCCTGCCGGGCAGCGGTGGGCTGGGCCGCCGCGCCGGGCGCTGCGCCCAGCAAGGCCGCTGCCAGCCCCGCCAGCGCAGCGCGCCGCCAGGCGATGTGATTACGCATGGTGGCGCCGGCTCAGTACACGTCGTGCTGCGTGTTATAGGCGTTGAACTTGCCGGTCGGGGTGATCAGGCGCTTGTCCTTGATCACGGTCTTGAGCGTGCGGGTCTTGTCGTCGACCACCACCAGCGCGGACTCGCCGTCCTTGGTGCCCCAGACCGAGAACCAGACCTCGTCGCCGGCCTTGTTGTACTCGGCCTGCACCACGCGCCTGGCGCCCGCGCCCTTCAGGCCGGCCCAGTCGGCGATCGGCAGCACCTTGTAGCCGGCTTCCAGGTTGCGCGTGTCGAACACCGCCACCGACTGGTTGAGCTTGGCGTCAGGGTTCAGCGGCGTGTCGACCCACAGGTTGGACGACTTCGGGTGGGTCTTGATGAAGAGTGAGCCGCCGCCCTGGCCCTTGATGGTCTGCACCACCTTCCACGCCTGCGCCGGGTGTCCGGCCGGGTCGGTGCCGATCAGGCTGATGGTCTCGTCGCCAAGGTGGCTGGTGGCCCAGACCGGGCCCAACTTCGGATGCATGAAGTTGGCGCCGCGCCCCGGATGCGGGGTCTTGCCCACGTCGATCAGCGCGGCCAGCTTGTCTTCCTTGGTGTCGACCACGGCAATCTTGTCGGACGCATTGGCGGCCACCAGGAAGTAGCGGCCGGTGGCGTCGAAGCCGCCGTCATGCAGGAACTTGGCCGAATCGATGGTGGTGGTCTTCAGGTTGGACAAGTCCGAGTAGTTGACCATCAGGATCTTGCCGGTCTCCTTGGCGTTGATCACGAACTCCGGATGGAAATGGCTGGCGACGATGGCCGCCACGCGCGGCTCGGGGTGGTATTCGTTGTCCACGGTCATGCCGCGCGTGGAGACCACCTTGAGCGGCTTGAGCGTGTCGCCTTCCATGATCACGTACTGCGGCGGCCAGTAGGAGCCGGCCACGGCGTACTTGTCTTCATAGCCCTTGTACTTGGAGGTCTCGACCGAGCGCGCCTCCATGCCGACCTTCACTTCCGCGACGATATCGGGCTTGGGCAGCCACAGGTCGATCAGGTCCAGCCGCGCGTCGCGGCCGATCACGTACAGGTAGCGCCCGGACGCCGACATGCGCGAGATATGCACCGCGTAGCCGGTCTTGACGATATTGATGATCTGCTTGCTGTCGCCGTCGATCAGCGCGACCTCGCCGGCATCGCGCAGCGTCACCGAGAAGAGGTTGTCCAGGTTGTACTGGTTCATCTTCTTTGTCGGACGCTGGGCCACCGGCAGGATGTCCTTGCGGCTTTTCTCGATATCGGCCAGCGAGTATTCGGGCGGGGTCGGCGGGTCGAGCTGGATATAGCGCGCCATCAGGTCGACTTCCGGGTCAGTAAGATCGCCCGAGGTGCCCCAGTTCGGCATGCCGGCGGGGCTGCCATACTTGATGAAGGTCTTCAGGTACTCGGTGCCGCGTGCGCGGGTGATGTCCGGCGTCAGCGCCTTGCCGGTCGCGCCCTTGCGCAGCACGCCGTGACAGCCGGCGCAGCGCTCGAAGTAGATCTGCCGGGCGTGGTCGAACTCAGCGGCAGTGAGGGTGGGGATGGCGGCTTTCGGTTCCGCCTTCGGTTCTGCCTTGGTGGCTGCATGTGGCAGCCCGAGCCAGAGTGAGAGCGGCAATGCCGCGATTGCCGGGTACAGCCAGTTTTTTGCTTTCATGGGTGCCGTGGATCAGCGGTGAGGAAAGCTGTTTCGCGGTGCCCATGCCTGCGTGGCGGGCACCTGTCGTCGTGTGGAAATCATGCGGACACACTGACGACATGGAATTGACTGGCATCAAACGGTGGCGGCGGTGCGGGAACGAAGTGTGGGGTGGTGTTGATCCTTGTCGTTTGCAGCGGGGCAAGCGCGCCGCGGAGGCGACGCGCTTGCAGGGCAGGCTTCAGGTCGCGCTCAGGCGGTCGCGCGTGCGCCTGGCCACGTTCGTTGTCCACGGGAACGCGCTCCGGTATTGCTGGATGAACTGCTCGATCTCGCCGCGCTGCCGCAGCGACAGGCCGATCATGTCCAGCCCTTCGATAAACATGCGGCGGTGCCGTGCCGACAGCTCGAAGGCGTAGTCGCCGGAGGGCGTGCGCACGCGCATCGCCTCGACATCGATGCTGATGGTGTTGGCCGCGTCCGCATCCACGTCGTTCATCAACGGCCCGATCACCTCGCGTGGCAGCATCACCAGCAGCAGCCGGTTGTTCATCGCGTTCGAATAGAAGATCTCGCCGAAGCTCGGCGCAATCACGGCGCGGATGCCGAATTGCTGCAGGCCCCAGACGGCGTGCTCGCGGCTGGAGCCGCAGCCGAAGTTGGCGCCGCTCACCAGGATGCTGGCGCCGGCGTACTCGGGCCGGTTCAGCACGAAGCCAGGGCGCGGCGCGCCGCTGGCGTCGAAGCGGTGGTCGTAGAGAATGCCCTCGGCCAGCCCCGACTTGTCGATCCCGCGCAGGAACTGCTTGGGGATGATCTGGTCGGTATCGAGGTTCTCGAAGCGGATGGCGGCGCCTTTGCCGGCGATGCAGGTGGGTTCAGGCATGGGTGATCTCCAGCTTGCGGACGTCGGTGATGACGCCGGTGACGGCGGCCGCAGCGGCCATGGCCGGGCTCATCAGGTGGGTGATGGCACCGCGCCCCTGCCGGCCCTCGAAATTGCGGTTGGTGGTGGAAGCGCAGCGCACGCCGTCGGCGAGCACGTCGTCGTTCATGGCCAGGCACATCGAGCAGCCCGGTTGTCGCCATTCAAAGCCGGCGGCGGTGAGGACTTCGGCCAGGCCCTCGCGCTCGGCCTGGGCCTTGACCGCGCCCGACCCGGGCACCACCATGGCCCTGACCCCCGCGGCCACCTTGCGGCCGCGCACCACGCTGGCCACCGCGCGCAGGTCCTCGATGCGGCCGTTGGTGCAGGAGCCGATGAAGACGTGCTGGATCGGCGTGCCTGCCAGCGCGGCGCCCGGTTGCAGGTGCGTGTACGCCAGCGCGCGCTCGACCGAGCGCTGCTCGGCCTCGTCGAGCTGGTCTTCCGGGAACGGGATCTGGCCGGAAACCGGCAGTACCTGGTCCGGGCTGGTGCCCCAGGTGACGTAGGGCTCGATCTCGCTTGCGTCGAACACGAAGTCCATGTCGAACACGGCGTCCGCATCGCTTTGGAGAGTCGCCCAGTAGCTGAGCGCGGCGTCGCGCTGCGGGCCTTCGATATCCACGGCGCGGCGCAGCACATAGTCCGTGGCGACCGCGTCCGGCGCGATCAGCGCGCCGCGCGCCGCGGCCTCCACAGTCATATTGCACAGCGTGAAGCGGGCCTCGATGCTCAGGTCGCGGATCGCCGATCCGCAGTACTCCACCACATAGCCGCGTGCACCTTGCGCGCCGATCGCGCCGATGATCCTGAGGATCAGGTCCTTGGCGGTGGTCCCGGCGGGCAGCTTGCCGTCCACGCGGATGCGCATGGTCCTGGCCATCCGGTAGACCAGCGTCTGGGTGGCCAGCACATGCTCGACCTCGGAGGTGCCGATGCCGAAGCCGAGCGCGCCGAGCGCACCGTAGGTGGTGGTATGGCTGTCGCCGCAGATCACCACCATGCCCGACCGGATCATGCCGTGCTCGGGCGCGATCACATGCTCGATGCCCTGCAGCGTGTCGTTGGTGTCGAACAGCGGGATCGCGTGCCGCTCGCAGTTGGCACGCAGGTTGGTGGCCTGCAGCGCCGAGGCCGGATCCGCGATCACGCGGATCGCGGTGGGGTGCGTCGGGATGATATGGCTGACCACCGAGACGTTCTGTCCGGGCACCAGCACGCCGCGGTCCTGTTCATGCAGCCCGGCGAAGGCCTGCGGGCTGGTGTACTCGTTCATCAGGTGCAGGTCGCAGTACAACAGCACATTGTCGTCGTCGAGCCTGGCCACGGTATGGGAGTCGACCAGCTTCTGGTATAGCGTCTTGGGGGTCATGGCAACTGCCTTGTCTGTCGTTATTCCGCGGTGATGCCGCGCTGCCTGATCAGGTTGGCCCACACGGGCATCTCCTTTTCCAGGCGCTGGCGCGCGGCCTCGGGCGTGGTCGGGGTGGGCTCGAAGCCTTCCTTGAGCATGCGCTCACGGGTTGCCTGCGCGGCCAGCGCGGTGTTCAGCGCCGCGTTCAGCTTGTCGATCACGGGCCTGGGCGTGCCGGCGGGGGCAAACACCATGAACCAGGTCTCGAAGGCATAGCCGGGCAGGCTCGCCTCGGCCGCGGTCGGCACATTGGGCAACTGCGGCGCGCGCTTGCTGCCGGTGACGGCGAGCGCCTTGAGCTTGCCGCCCTGCACATGCTGCTGCGCGGCCGAGATCACCGGGAAGCTCATGTCGACCTGGCCCGCGATGGTGTCGACCAGGGCCGGGCCGCCGCCGCGGTACGGCACGTGGACGATGGAGACGTTGGCCACCGACTTGAACAGCTCGGCCGACATATGGAAGGTGCTGCCGTTGCCCGCGGACCCGTAGGTCAGCTTGCCCGGCGTGGCCCTGGCAGCGGCGATCAGTTCCTGCAGGTTCCTGGCGGGCACGTTGTTGTTGACCACCAGCACGTGCTGCGAACTGGCGACCATGCCGATCGGGGCCAGGTCCTTCAGCGTGTCATACGGCATGCGCGGGAACAGACCCGGGTTGATGGCCAGGGACACCGTCTGCAGGCCGATGGTGTAGCCGTCGGCGGCGGCCTTGGCCACGGCATCGACGCCGATATTGCCGCCGGCGCCGGCACGGTTCTCGACCACGATGGTGCCGCCCAGGCTCTTCGACCAGGCATCCGAGACCAGGCGGGCGGCGATGTCGGCACTGCCGCCCGGGGCGTACGGCACGACCAGACGCACCGGGCGCTGGGGATAGGACTGCGCCGCGGCCGTGCCGATCGACGCGGCACACAGCAGCAAGGCCGTGAGGTGGGCAACTTTCATGGGTGTCTCCTGGTTTAGGAATCGTTATGGAAACCATCGTATCATTCACCTATGGGCACATAATTTAAACTCAGTTACTTCTTTGTTTCCTGGTATTCACCAATGGATAACCTCTCGGACGTCGCGTTCTTTGCGTGCATCAACAAGCAGGGCAGCCTGACCGGCGCCGCGCAGGAGCTTGGCGTGACGCCGCCCGCCGTCAGCAAGCGGCTGGCGGGGCTGGAGGCACGGCTGCGCGTCCGGTTGCTGCACCGGACCACGCGCCGCATCAGCCTGACGCCGGAAGGGGAGAGCTATCTGGTGGAGGGAGCGCGGATCCTCGCGGAGATGGAGGCGCTGGAGCGATCGATCGCGGGCACCGGCAGCACCCCGCACGGCTTGCTGAAGATCGGCGCCACGCTCGGCTTCGGACGGCGGCATATCGCGCCGGCGCTGTCGGGGTTCTCGCGCCGCTGTCCGAATATCGAGGTCCAGCTCTACCTGACCGACCGGCCCCTGAACCTGGTCGAGCAGGGCCTGGACGCCATGATCCACTTTGGCGAGATGCCGGACGTGCGCCTGACGGCGCGCCTGCTGGCCAACAACCGCCGCCTGCTCTGTGCCGCGCCGTCCTACCTGGAAGCGCGGGGCGAGCCATCGAGCCCGCGCGAGCTGGCGCGGCACAACTGCATCTTCATCCGCGAAGCCGACGAGACCTTCGGCACCTGGCACCTGCGCCATGGCGCGCAGCAGGAGACCATCAAGGTCCGCGGCACCATGAGCACCAATGACGGGGAATCGGCGCTGGCCTGGGCGCTCGATGGCCAGGGCCTGATCGTGCGCTCCGAGTGGGATGTTGCGGAGCCCCTGCGCAGCGGCGCCCTGCGCCGGGTGCTGCCCCAATGGCAGTTCGCGCCCGCGGATATCCATCTGGTGTTCCCGGCGCGCAACCATCGCCCGGACAAGGTGCGGGCGCTGGTGGACTTCCTGCTGGAACACTTTGCCAGCCACCGTGCCTCCGGCGCGGGCAGCTCGGACAGCAGCTGGTAGCCATCTGGCGGCGATCCTGCGCGGCACCGGAGCCGCGCCACCCGATACTGGGGGGCGATTCCGGCGCCGCTAGCGTCCATCATGACCGGCAATATTAGAAGCCCGACGGACACACGCATGGAAACAGCCCCCACGCCCCAACCCGGACGCACGCTGCGTCACACCCGCCAGATCGAATGCCGCGGCTATCTGCGCGACGATGGCCTCTATGACATCGAGGCCGATATGGATGATATTTCCGCCGACGCCACCGAACTGCCCTTTGTCAGCGTGCCCGACGGGGGCTTCATTCACCAGATGCGCCTGTGCATGACGATCGGCGCGGACCTGGTGATCCGGCGCTTCGAGGCCCGCACCGAGACCGGACCGACGCCATACTGCGCGGAGATCAACGCCGCCTATCGGCAGCTCGAGGGCCTGCGCATCGGCGGCGGCTTCCGACAGCAGGCCAGGGCGCGCCTGGGGGGCGCCAAGGGCTGTACCCACCTGACCGAGCTGCTGGGGCCGCTGGCCACCACCGCGATGCAGACCATCATGTCGGTCCAGCGCGAACAGTCGCCGTGGCATGCCAAGCTGGCGGGAGACGAGCCCGTACCCCGGCCCTGGATACTGGACACCTGCCACGCCTACCGCAACGACGGCGAGGCTGTGAACGTCATCTGGCCGTTGCACCGTCGCGCGAGCGACTGAACGCGGCGGCCGCGGTCGCCGCCCCCGCCTTGTCCTTCATGGCGAGGATGAAGCCCCCCACCTGTGCAATGTCGTCAAGGGCCATGCAAGGCAGCACCGTATCCATGCGCGCGTCGGTGGCCAGCGCGACGATCGAAGGATCGCCCGGGTAGTAGGGCGCGCGCCCGTGCGCCGGCCGGTAGACCTCGATGCGCGGAATCGCCTCGCGCCGGAAGCCTTCCACCAGCGTGATATCGGCCGGCCGCAGGCGCGCCACCTGCTCGGCCAGCGTCGGCTCGGCCTCGTCGGCCAGTTCGCGCACGATGGCGAAGCGATAGGGCGATGCCACCATCACCTCGGCCGCGCCGGCGGCGCGAAAGCGCGCGCTGTCCTTGCCCGGCGGCTCCAGTTCGAGCGGATGATGGCTGTGCTTGATCACGTTGACGGTCAGGCCCTGTGCGCGGAACCACGGCAGCAGTGCCGTGATCAGCGTGGTCTTGCCGCTGCCGGAGGTGCCGGTAATGCCAAGGATGAAGGGATGCATGGGGTCAGGGTTCGCAGGGTTCGCGGAGTTCAGTTTGGGCGGGCAGCGGGCACACCAGCGGCAGGAAGCTGTCGGCACGCTGCGAATAGGCCAGCAGCGCGCCGGCCTGCAGGTCGAAATACCAGCCGTGCAGCGTCAGCGTGCCGGCCTCCAGTGCGCGCCGCACGAACGGGAAAGTCTGCAGGTTGCGCAGCGACACCAGGATCGCCGCCTGTTCGCAGGCGCGCTGGCGCTCGGCGGCGCTGGCCGCGGCCAGGGCTTCCTCCACCTGCCTGCGCGCCGGTGCCGCGATGCGCACCCAGGCGCCGATGTAGTCGGGGTCTTCGCTTTCGTCGGGCGCATGGTCGCCGGCGTCGGCCGGCTGCGCCAGCAAGGCGCGGATGCCGCCGCAGCCGCCGTGGCCCATCACGATGATGCGGGCCACGCGCAGCTGCTGCACGGCAAACTGGATCGCCGCGCATACGCCGTGCAGGCTGCCTTCATGGCGGCCGGTGCACGGTGGCACCAGGTTGCCGATATTGCGCACGGTAAAGAGCTCGCCCGGATCGCAGCCCAGCAGCAGGCCAGGATCGACGCGTGAATCGCTGCAGCCGATCAGCAGCGTGGGCGGGCGCTGGCCGGTGCGCAGCGTGTCGAACAGCCCGGGCTCGTCGTCGAAATAGCGTTGCTGGAAGCGTTCGAAACCTTTGAGCAGTTGTTCGATGTGATGCATGGCGGCATCCAGGCGCTACTGCACCAGCGGGCTGTCGGCGCCCTCCAGCTCGATGCCTTCGATGCGCGCGCGCCCGATCAGCAGGCTGGCGTACTGCTTCCAGGCTCGGTCGCGCGCGGCACTGGCCAGGGCGCGGGCAATGTCGCCGCGCACCGCATCGAAGGGCAGGCGCGTGCCGGGGCAGCGTTCCAGTACGCGCACGATATGCAGGCCATAACGGGTTTCAAGCAAATGCGGCAGCACGCCGTCCTGCTGCGCCGCGAACAGCGCGCGCTCGAATTCCGGCGCGGTCTCGCCGCGGAACACGCGGCCAAGGCGGCCGCCGTTGGCGCCGCTCGGGCAGTTGGACAGCGCGCGGGCGTGCTCGGGAAAGGTGGAAGGATCGCCGCGCACCAGTGCCAGCGTCTGCGCGGCGATCTCGCGCAGCGCGTCCAGCGGCACGCGCGGCGTGACCTGGAACAGGATATGGTCGGCCTCGACCCATTCGCCGTCGCGAAAGCGCTCGGGGCGGCTGTCGTAGTGGCGGCGGCAGCTGGCTTCGTCGGGCTCGGGGATGCCGGCCTCGCGTTCCAGCAGGGCCAGCGCCAGGGCGTCGTCATCCAGTCCTTCGGCGGCAAGGCCGATGCGGTCGGCTTCGGTGCGCACCAGTTGGCGCAGGATGGCCGAGATGGTGGCCAGCCGCGCCGGGTTGGCGGCATCGTGATGGTGGTCCAGCTCGCGTTCGATATCGGCGTCGCGCAGTTCCACGCCGTTGACGGTGACAGGCATGCTGTTTCTCCTTGTCGGGTGGCGGCGCTCAGCGGCTGCGCACCAGTTGCCAGGCGCGGCCGAGATAGCCGACCGAGGCGAAGCCGCTCCACACATGCACCAGCCGCGTGAACGGGAAGATCGCGAACAGCGTGATGCCCATGAACAGGTGCGCCTTGAACAGCAGCGGCGCATCGGCGATATAGCTGGCGGCGTCGCCGCGCAGCGTGACGAGGTGCTGGGCCCAGGTCATCAGTTGCACCATCATGTGGCCGTCCATGTGGCTGGCGGATTCGAAGATGGTGGACAGGCCCAGCAGCAGCGTCACCAGCAGCCACAGCAGCAGCACCTTGTCGCCGGTGCGGGTCACGGCCGACACGCGAGCGTTGGTCAGGCGGCGGTGCAGCAGGATCAGCAGTCCGGCCAGGCACATGGTGCCCATCACGCCGCCCGCGGCCATTGCCACGGCCTGCTTGAAGCCGTGCGCGACACCCAGCGCATCCCACACCGCCACCGGCGTCAGCAGGCCGACCAGGTGGCCGAAGAACAGGCCGAGGATGCCGACGTGGAACAGGATGTTGCCGGTGCGCAGGTTGCCGCGGTACAGCACCTGCGAGCTGTCGGTCTTCCAGGTGTATTGCTCGCGCTCGAAGCGGGCCAGGCTGCCGAACAGGAAGATGGCGGCAGCGATGTACGGATAGATGCCGTAGAGGAATTGGTGGAGGGTTGCCATGGTGTTTGCTCTGTAGCTGCCTTTGAGGCAGGTTCGGTCGTCTCAATTGCCAACTGTGTTCCCCTCTCCCCTCAGCGGGAGAGGGGTAGGGGAGAGGGGTGGTTTAAGCACCGGCGCTTCGTGGAAGCTCCTGCCCTCTCCCCCGCCCCTCTCCCGCAAGCGGGAGAGGGGAGAACACCGCGGGTCCGCATGAGGAGTCAGCAGGCAGCCGGCATTGGCGCCCTGACACGCGGATCGCGCGGATAGAACTTCACCGCCTGCGGCCCGCCTTGCGGCGCCAGCAACGGCTCCACGCCATCAGCCCCCGGCCCGAAGGTCTCCAGCGCTTCATCCATATCCCGCACCGGCGGCTCCTGCTGCGGTTGCGGCTGCACGTCGGTCAGCGTGCGCAGCACCGCGAACACGCCGGCGTACGGGCTTTCGTTGCGCGCCAGGCGCTCGCCGATCGCGGCCAGCACGTGGATCGCGTCGCCCAGCAATTGCTCGGCGCGCGCTTCCTTGCCGTCGGCCACCAGCGCGCCGAGGAACTCCAGGAACAGCGGCACGTAGTCGGGCAGCTCGGACGCGGCGGGTTCAAAGCCTTCGCGCCGGTACTCGTCGATCAGGTCGACCATGGCCTGGCCGCGGTCGCGGCTTTCGCCGTGCACGTGCTCGAACAGGTGCAGCGAGTGCGCCGGGTTGCGGTCGAAGGTGGCGACGTAGTTCTCCTGCAGCGCGATCAGCGACTCGCTGCGCAGCAGGCCGGTCACGGGGGCCAGCAGCGCGCGCGCCTGCGGCCATTCGGCCAGCGCGGCGTCGATCTCGGGCAGGGCGTCGAGCAGTTCCTGCTCGGGATAGCCGAGCAGGGCGCTGAGGATGGGATAGAGGGGCATGTTGTTCTCCGTGCGGTTCGTGGCAGGCATCAGCTCATCACTGCCTTCTTGCGCGACTTGGGCATGTCGGCGAAGTGGACGCTGCCCTGTGGCTTCTTGCCGAACAGCGAGCCGTCCGAGGCGCCGCCCGAGCAGCCGTTGCCGAAGGTGAAGCCGCAGCTGGCCTTGTCGTTGAAGCTGTCCTCGACCATCTCCTTGTGCGAGGACGGGATCACGAAGCGGTCCTCGTAGTTGGCGATGGCCATGGTCTGGTACATGTCCTCGACCTGCGCGGGCGTCAGGCCCACCTGCTCCAGCACCCCCAGGTCCTGCACGCCGTCCACCACCTGCGAGCGCTTGTAGGCGCGCATCGCCAGCATGCGGTCCAGCGCGGACAGTACCGGCATCACGTCGCCCGCGGTCAGCAGGTTGGCCAGGTACTTCACCGGGATGCGCAGGCTCTTCACGTCCGGGATCACGCCGTTCATGCCCATGTGGCCGGCCTCGGCCGCGGACTGGATCGGCGACAGCGGCGGGACATACCAGACCATCGGCAGGGTGCGGTACTCCGGGTGCAGCGGGAAGGCGATCTTCCACTCGCATGCCATCTTGTAGACCGGCGACTTGCGCGCGGCATCGAGCCAGGTTTGCGGGATGCCCTGGCGCAGCGCCTCGGCCTGCACCGCCGGGTCGTGCGGATCGAGGAAGACGTCGAGCTGCGACTGGTACAGGTCGCGCTCATCGGCCACCGACGCCGCCTGCTCGATGCGGTCGGCGTCGTACAGCATCACGCCGAGGTAGCGGATGCGGCCGACGCAGGTCTCGGAGCAGACCGTGGGCTGGCCGGCCTCGATGCGCGGATAGCAGAACAGGCACTTCTCGGCCTTGCCGCTCTGCCAGTTGAAGTAGATCTTCTTGTACGGGCAGCCCGAGATGCACATGCGCCAGCCGCGGCACTTGTCCTGGTCGACCAGCACGATGCCGTCGTCCTCGCGCTTGTAGATCGAGCCCGACGGGCACGAGGCCACGCAGGCCGGGTTCAGGCAGTGCTCGCACAGGCGCGGCAGGTACATCATGAAGGTGTTCTCGAAGGTCGAGTACATCTCCTTCTGCACGTCGTCGAAGAGCTTGTCGCGACCGCGCGAGCTGAACTCGCCGCCGAGGTCGTCTTCCCAGTTCGGGCCCCACTCGATCTTCTCCATCTTGCGGCCCGTCAGCACCGAGACCGGGCGCGCGGTGGGCGGGGTCTGCACCAGCGGCGCCTTCTGCAGGTGCTCGTAGTCGTAGGTGAAGGGCTCGTAGTACTCGTCGATCTGCGGCAGGTTGGGGTTGGCGAACAGGTTCGCCAGGATCTTCAGCTTGCCGCCCTGGCGCGGCTCCAGCGTGCCGTCGGCGTTGCGCTTCCAGCCACCCTGCCACTTGTCCTGGTTCTCCCATTCCTTGGGGTAGCCGATGCCGGGCTTGGTCTCGACGTTGTTGAACCACGCGTACTCGACACCGTCGCGGCTGGTCCAGACGTTCTTGCAGGTCACGGAGCAGGTATGGCAGCCGATGCACTTGTCGAGGTTCAGCACCATGGCCACCTGGGCACGGATCTTCATTGCGAGGCTCCTTCCTTAGTCTTTTCCACGAGCGGCCCTTCCAGCCAGTCGACCCTCTTCATCTTGCGCAGGATCACGAACTCGTCGCGGTTGCTGCCCACGGTGCCGTAGTAGTTGAAGCCGTAGGCCAGCTGCGCGTAGCCGCCGATCATGTGAGTGGGCTTGGTCACGGCGCGCGTGACCGAGTTATGGATGCCGCCGCGCATGCCGCTGGTCTCGGCGCCGGGCACGTTCACGATTTTTTCCTGGGCGTGGTACATCAGACACATGCCCTTGGGCACGCGCTGCGACACCACCACGCGGGCGGTCAGCGTGCCGTTGACGTTGAACACTTCCACCCAATCGTTGTCGCGGATGCCGTTTGCCTTGGCCTCGGTTTCCGAGATCCACACGTGCGGGCCGCCGCGCGACAGCGTCAGCATGCGCAGGTTGTCCGAGTAGGTGGAGTGGATGCCCCACTTCTGGTGCGGCGTGATCCAGTTCAGCACCAGCTCCGGGTTGCCGTTGGGCTTCTTGCCCAGCATCGGCGCCACCGTCTTGGTGTCGATGGCCGGCTTGTACACGCACGCGCCTTCGCCGAAGTCCAGCATCCAGCGGTGGTCCTGCCAGAACTGCTGGCGGCCGGTCAGCGTGCGCCAGGGGATCAGCTCGTGCACGTTGGTGTAGCCGGCGTTGTAGCTGACCTCTTCCGATTCCAGGCCCGACCAGGTCGGCGCGGAGATGATCTTGCGCGGCTGCGCCTGCACGTCGCGGAAGCGGATCTTGTCGTGCTCGCGGCCTTCGGCCAGGTGGGTGTGGTCGCGGCCGGTGATCTTCGACAGCGCTTCCCATGCCTTGACGGCGACATGGCCGTTGGTCTCGGGCGCGAAGGTCAGGATCATCTCGGCGGCATCGATCGCGCTCTCCAGCCGCGGGCGGCCCTGGCTGACGCCGGGCTCCTTGACGGTGTGGCTGAGCTGGCCGATCTCCTTGACTTCATGCTGGGTGTTCCAGTTGATGCCCTTGCCGCCATTGCCGAGCTTGTCCAGCAGCGGCCCGATCGAGGTGAATTTCTTGTAGATGTCGGCGTAGTTGCGTTCGACCACGGTCATCGACGGCGCGGTCTTGCCGGGGACCAGGTCGCACTCGCCGGCCTTCCAGTCCTTCGGTTCGAACGGCTGGCCGAGTTCGCCCGGGGTGTCGTGCAGCAGCGGCGTGCACACCAGGTCCTTGCGCGTGCCGAGATAGGGCCCGGCGATCTCGCTGAATTTCTTCGCGATGGCCTTGTAGATCTCCCAGTCGGTCTTGCTTTCCCACAGCGGCTGCACGGCTTCGGACAGCGGGTGGATGAACGGGTGCATGTCGGAGGTGTTGAGGTCGTCCTTCTCGTACCAGGTGGCGGTGGGCAGCACGATGTCGCCGTACAGGCAGGTGGTGCTCATGCGGAAATCCAGCACAGTCAGCAGGTCCAGCTTGCCTTCGGCGGCCGGGCGCACGTTGACTTCGCTTGGCTTGATCGCGTCGTTCTCGTCGCCGAACACGGCGTTCTGCGTGCCCAGCAGGTACTTCAGGAAGTACTCATGCCCCTTGCCCGAGCTGCCCAGGATGTTGGAGCGCCACACGAACATATTGCGCGGGAAGTTGGCCGGGTTGTCGGGATCGTCGCAGGCGAACTGCAGCTTGCCGGACTTCAGTTGCTCGACCGTGTAGGCGACCGGGTCCTGTCCGGCGCGCTCGGCCGCATCGACCACGTCGAGCGGATTGGTGCCCAGTTGCGGGGCCGACGGCAGCCAGCCCATCCGTTCGGACTTCGCGTTCAGGTCCAGCAGCGACAGGCCGTCATAGCGCTTGCGGTCGGCAGTCGGCGACAGGATCTCGTCGACGGCCAGCTTCTCGTGGCGCCACTGGCTGGTGTGGTTGTAGAAGAACGAAGTACCGTTCATCTGGCGCGGCGGGCGCGACCAGTCCAGGCCGAAGGCGAGCGGGGCCCAGCCGAACTGCGGGCGCAGCTTTTCCTGGCCGACGTAGTGGGCCCAGCCGCCGCCGCTCTTGCCGATGCAGCCGCACATCATCAGCAGGTTGATGATGCCGCGGTAGATCATGTCGTTGTGGTACCAGTGGTTGAGCGCGGCACCAACGATGACCATGCTCTTGCCTTGCGTGCGGTCGGCGTTGTCGGCGAATTCGCGCGCAACCTGCGTCACCAGGCGGGCCGGGACGGAGGTGTGCTTTTCCTGCCAGGCGGGGGTGTAGGGCACGTCATCGTCGTACGAGGCGGCGACGTTCGGCCCGCCGAGTCCCTGATCCACGCCGTAGTTGGCCATCTGCAGGTCATACACGGTCGCCACCAGCGCAGTGCTGCCATCGGCCAGCGTCAGCCGGCGTGCCGGCACGCGGCGGCGCAGCAGTTCATCGTGTTCGCGGCCGAAGTAGGGGAAGCCCACTTCCACCACCTCGTCTTCCTTGCCGAGCAGCGACAGGCGCGGCTCGACCGGGCGGCCGCTGCCGCCGTCCTTCATCTCCAGGTTCCAGCGGCCGACCTTCTCGCCGCCGTTGTGGGCGCCTTCGCCCCAGCGGAAGCCGATCGAGCCGTTGGGCGCGACGATCTCGCCGGTGGCGTCGTCGACCAGCAGGGTCTTCCACTCGGGATGGTTGGCTTCGCCGAGGTTATCGGCCAGGTGCGAGGCGCGCAGGAAGTGGTCGGGCACCAGCGTGCCCTGGTTGTCACGCAGCAGCACCAGCATCGGCATGTCGGTGTACTGCTTCACGTAATCGCGGAAGTAGGCGGACTTGCCGCTGGCGTGGAATTCCTTCAGCACGACGTGGCCCATGGCCATCGCCAGTGCGGCGTCGGTGCCTTGCTTCGGCGCCAGCCAGATGTCGCCGAACTTGACCATCTCGCCGAAGTCGGATGACACCGCCACGGTCTTGGTGCCCTTGTAGCGGACCTCGGTGTAGAAGTGCGCGTCGGGCGTGCGGGTCTGCGGCACGTTCGAGCCCCACACCATCAGGTAGGTGGAGTTGTACCAGTCGGCCGATTCCGGCACGTCGGTCTGCTCCCCCCACACTTGCGGGCTGGCCGGCGGCAGGTCGCAGTACCAGTCGTAGAACGACAGGCAGGCGCCGCCGAGCAGGCTCAGGTAGCGTGCGCCGGCGGCATACGACACCATCGACATGGCCGGGATCGGCGAGAAGCCGATCACGCGGTCCGGGCCGAATTTCTTCACGGTAAAGGCGTTGGCCGCGGCGATGATCTCGGTGGCGGTGTTCCAGTCGGCGCGCACGAAGCCGCCCTGGCCGCGCACGCTCTTGTAGCGCGCGGCCTTCTTCGGATCCTGGCTGATCGATTCCCACGCGGCGATCGGGTCCATGGTCTTGCGGGCCTCGCGCCACATCTCCATCAGGCGGCCGCGGATCATCGGGTACTTGACGCGCTGCGCGGAGTAGACGTACCAGCTGTACGAGGCCCCGCGCGGGCAGCCGCGCGGCTCATGGTTGGGCAGGTCCGGGCGCGTGCGCGGGTAGTCGGTCTGCTGGGTTTCCCACGTGATCAGGCCATTCTTCACGTAGACCTTCCACGAGCAGGAGCCGGTGCAGTTCACGCCGTGGGTCGAGCGCACGATCTTGTCGTGCTGCCAGCGGCTGCGATAGCCGTCTTCCCACTTGCGGTCTTCGTTCACCACCGCGCCGTGGCCATCCGCATAGGTGGACTTGACGCGCGACATGAACTTCAGTCGATCCAGGAAATGACTCATTGCTTTGTTCTCCGCGAGTGCTTTGCTGCGGGCGCTCCGGTGGTTTCAGGAGCTTTGCAGGGACACTCTCAGCTTATGGGGGAGGCGGGCGGCAGCCAATTCGCTGGTGGAACAGCCGCCGCATGGCGATCGGGCTAGGCGCCGGGCACGGGACTAGTTCGGAAGAACTAGCCCGGCCGGCGGGACTGGTGACAGGGTCAGCAGGGCATGGGCGCGTTGCGGCGCGCGTAGTGCCACCAAGTCACCAGCACGCAGCTGAGGTAGAAGGCGATAAAGCAATACAGCGCGGCGTCGGCGGCGCCGGTCAACTCCAGCGAGGTGCCGAAGCTCTTGGGGATAAAGAAGCCGCCGTAGGCGCCGATCGCACCGGAGAAGCCCAGCACCGCGGCGGATTCCTTGCCGGCGTCCTGCAATGCCTGCTTCTGTGCCGCGTCGCCCTTGCCCGCGGCAGCGCGCTGGCGCTCGGTCAGGAAGATCACCGGAATCATGCGGAAGGTCGAACCGTTGCCGATGCCGGTCAGCGCGAACAACGCGATAAAGGCGGCCAGGAAGAATGTGAAGTTGCCGCCGGCGCCGTCATGCGGCAGCGCCGCCAGCACCGCGAACACCGCGGCGATCATGCCGACGAAGGTCCACAGCGTGACCCGCGCGCCGCCCAGCTTGTCGGAGATCCAGCCACCCACGGGACGCGTCAGCGCGCCTACCAGCGGCCCCAGGAAGGCATAAGCGGTGGGATTGACGCCGGGGAACTGCGACTTGGTCAGCAGCGCCAGCCCCGCCGAGAAGCCGATGAACGAACCGAAGGTGCCCACGTACAGCCAGCACATCAGCCAGTTGTGCTTGCGCTTGAAGATCACCGCCTGCTCGGCAAACGATGCCTTGGCATCCGCGATGTCATGCATGCCGAACCACGCCGCCAGTGCCGACACGATGATGAACGGCACCCAGACAAAGCCCGCGTTCTGCAGCCACAGGTCATGCGTGGCGCCGTTGGCCGTGTACTGCTGCGGCTCGCCGCCGAGCGCGCCGAACACTGCGATCGACACCACCAGCGGCGTGACGAACTGCACCACCGACACGCCGAGGTTGCCGATGCCCGCGTTCAGCCCGGTGGCCAGCCCCTTCTTCGCCTTGGGGAAGAAGAAGCTGATATTGGCCATTGAGGAGCTGAAGTTGGCGCCGCCCAGCCCGCACAGCAGCGCCAGCACCAGCAGCGTCGGATAGCCGGTGGACGGGTCGCGCAGCGCGAAGCCCATGCCCAGCGCCGGGATCAGCAGCAGTGCGGTGGAGATCGCGGTGAAGCGCCGCCCGCCGAACACCGGCACCAGGAACGAATAGAAGATGCGCAGCGTGGCGCCGGACAGCGCCGGCAGCGCGGTCAGCCAGAACAGCTGGTTCTTGGTGAACTGGAAGCCGGCGCGGTCGAGGTTGACCGCGACCACGCTCCACAGCATCCAGACCACGAAGGCCAGCATCAGCGCCGGGATCGAGATCCACAGGTTGCGGTAGGCGATGCGCTCGCCCTGGCTTTTCCAGAAGACCTTATTCTCGGGCTCCCAGCGGGTCAGTACGGAAGAGGACATGACAGTGTGCCTTGGTTGTTGTGCGTAACAGGGGCCGTCGCTCAGGCGGCCTGCGTGAGGCCGACGGCCTGTGCCTTGCGCTGGCGTTCAGCGCGCTGGCTGTAGTGCATCCACACCAGGCTCACGCACACGGTGCCGTACATCAGCATGAAGCAGCTGCTGCGCACGCCGGTCAGGTCGGCCAGCATGCCGAACAGCACCGGCAGCACGAAGCCGCCCAGCCCGCCAGCCAAGCCGACCACACCGGAAACCGCGCCGATGTTGTGCGTGAAGTCGTTGGAGATGAACTTGAATACCGAGGCCTTGCCGATGGCAAAGGCGATGCCGACCACGAACAGCAGGAAGGTGAAGACCGTGGGCGTCAGCGCGATGCGAAAACCCTGCGGGCCGCTGGTGGTCTGGACGATGAAATCGGTCTGCGGGTAGCTCAGCAGGAAGAAGCCGACCCAGCTCACCCACATCACCCACCAGGTGGTGCGGTGCGCGCCGTAGCGGTCGGAGATCCAGCCGCCGATGGCGCGCAGCACGCCGCCGGGCAGCGAGAAGCACGCGGCCAGGAAGGCGGCGGTCTTGATGTCGAAGCCGTATTCGCCGATGTAGTACTTGGTCATCCACAGCGACAGGCCGACATAGCCGCCGAACACCACCGAGTAGTACTGCGAGTAGCGCCACACGCGCGGGTCGCGCATCACGGCGAGCTGCTCGCGCCAGCCGACGCTGGACTTGACCAGGTGCGCCGGGTTGCTGCGCGAGAACACCCAGAACAGCAGCGCTGTGACCAGCATCGCCACCGAATACACGCGCGGCACCACGGTCCAGGTGCCGGCGGCCAGGATCATCGCCGGCGCGACGAACTTGGTCAGCGCCGCGCCCGAGTTGCCGGCGCCGAAGATGCCCATCGCCAGGCCCTGGCGCGAGCGCGGGAACCAGCGCGCCACATACGGCGTGCCGACCGAGAACGAGCCGCCCGCCAGGCCGACGAACAAGCCCAGCACCAGCAGCTGCCACAGCGTGTGCGCATACGAGATCAGCCAGATCGGGATCACGGTGGCCAGCATCAGCACGAAGAAGACGATGCGCCCGCCGTAGCGGTCGGTCCAGATGCCCAGCGGCACCCGGATCAGCGAGCCGCTGAGGACCGGCGTGGCGGCCAGCAGGCCGAATTCAGTGTCGCTCAGGCCAAGCTCCTGCTTGAGCGGGATGCCGAGGACCGCGAACAGCATCCAGACGGCAAAGCAGATGGTGAAGGCGAAAGTGCTGGACGCCAGCGTGATTGCGGCGCCGGGCGCAATGGGCTCCGGCGCGCGTGGGTGGGTGGCCATGGCCATGCTCCTGTGTCAACTTTGGCGGGGGTGATGCCAGAGTAGGGGCCGCCACTGGTGCTGCCTATTCGCCGGCCGTACAGCGCACGCGGGCGCGCAGCCTGCCTTTGGAGGTAGTTCTACCGGCGGAGGTCGCCGGCGCGGCGGCGGTGCTATCGTGCAGTCAGCGTGAATGGCATCCGTTTGCGCACCTGCGGCAGACCGTGCGCCGGATCAAGAAGCCGGCGCGCGCCGCACCACCCGATTCCCGTAGCCAGCCATGGACACCATTCCCATTCTTCCCGCGCGGCGCTCGCCACCGCCTGGCAAGGCGCCCGCCGGACCGCCGCCGCGCGGCTTTGCCTTGTTTGCACTGGGCTTCCGGCCGTTCTACCTGGGCGGGGCGGTGTTCGCCGCGCTGGCCATCGCGGCGTGGTCGGCGATGCTGGCGGGCGCCGCCGCAGTCGGCCCGGCGCCGGTGATGCCGGCGATGTTCTGGCACGCGCACGAGATGGTGTTCGGCTTTGCCGCGGCCATCGTGGTGGGCTTCCTGTTCACCGCGGGGCGGGCCTGGACCGGCCAGCCGACGCCCACTGGCGCCGCGCTTGCCGCGCTGTTCCTGCTGTGGCTGGCCGGGCGCGTGGGCATGTGGGTGGCGCCGGGAACGGCGGCCTTCGTGATCGAGGGCGCGTTCCTGCCGCTGGCCGCGCTGGCCTTCACGCGCACGCTGGCCCGCGCCGGCAACCGCCGCAACTATCCGCTGGCCCTGGCGCTGTGGCTGCTGGGCGCGGCCGATGTCGCCAGCCTGTGGCTGCAGGCGCGCGGCCATGACGCCGGTGCGATGCTGGCCTGCCGCGCGGGCGTGGCGCTGGTCACGCTGTTCGTGGTGGTGATCGGCGGGCGCGTCATCCCGATGTTCACGACCAACGCGATCCCGGGGTTCCGCCTGCGGCAATACCGGCAGGTGGAGCGCATGGTGGTGCCGGCCGCGGTGCTGGGACTGGCTGCGGGGGTGCTGCCCTTGCCGGTCTGGCTGGCGGTGGCGCTGTCATTGCTGGCCGCGGCGGTGCTGGCCGTGCGCGTGGCTGGCTGGCGCAGCCATGCGGTAGGCAACCGGCCGATCCTGTGGGTGCTGCACCTGGCCTATGCGTGGCTGCCGGTGGCGCTGCTGCTGCAGGCGCTGGGTGCGCTGGGGCTGGTGATGGCGGGGCTGGCGACGCATGCCTTCACTGTCGGCGTGCTTGGCGTGGCGATCATCGCCATGATCACGCGCACCGCACTGGGTCACACCGGCCGCATGCTGGTGGCCGGCCGCGCGGAAACCGCGGCGTACTGGCTGGTGGCCACGGCGGCGGTGTTGCGGGTGTTCGGGCCGATGGCCTGGCCGGGTGGCTACCTGCACTGGGTGTGGGGAGCCGGGGCGTGCTGGGTGACCGGGTTCGGCCTCTATGCGCTGGCGTATGCGCCGCGCCTGATTCGGCGGCGGGTCGATGGCAAGCCCGGCTGAGTGAGTGGAGTAGTCTGATTTCTGCGTCTTGCCCTACAGGCCGCTGTGGCGCCATGAAAGAATGGCCGCCATGTCGAAACGTCTCGCATCGCAGCGCAATGCCATGCCCGGCGCTGCCGAATATGCTGCTTGGCTGGGCCGTCTCAAGGAAGAAGTCCACCGTACTCGCCTTGCCGCGTCGCTTTCAGTAAACCGCGAACTGATCCTGCTCTACTGGAGGCTTGGGCGTTCGATTCTCCCGCAGCAGACAGCAGCAGGCTGGGGGACAAAGGTGATCGACAGGCTTGCGGGCGATTTGCGTCAATCGTTCCCCGAGATGGCTGGTTTTTCATCGCGAAGCCTGAAATACATTCGGACGTTCGCTGCAGCTTGGCCAGACGAGGCAATAGTGCAACAGGTTGTTGCACTATTGCCTCGACTACATTGTGCGAATGACGGAAACGCTGCCCGAAGATTTGCACGGGGCGCTGCCAACGTTAGAACAGCTGGAATCCTCGCCGGAGGATGAATGAGCATTACCGCGCGGGCGCCAACCAACGGGCCGATGACATGACGCTGCGACTTGTGGTCTAAGTTCCGCGAAACGTCAAATCGATTCCGGAATCGGCGCTACTTTCGCTGACCCCAGTTCCAGCCGCACACTGAATAGCGCCACCCCCAGCGCAGCCATCGGCGCCAGTGCCGCAACCCACGGCAATGCCGCCAGACCCGGTCCGTGATCGACCACCACGCCGCCCATCCACGCACCCAGGCCGTTGCCCAGGTTGAATGCCGCGATATTGAAGCTCGAGGCCAGGTTCTGTCCCGCGCCCTGGGCGTGGCGCAGCACGCGCAGCTGCAGCGGCGAGACCGTGGCAAAGGCTGCGATGCCAAGGATGCCGACGAAGGCCACCACCAGCACCTGGCTGTGGATGGCCAGCGTCATCGCCGCCAGCACCAGCGTCAGCGTGGTCAGCGTGGCCAGCACCGCGCGCGTCGGGGTGCGGTCGGCAAAGCGGCCGCCGAGCACGTTGCCAAGGATCATGCCGGCGCCGAACAGCAGCAGGATCGGTGACACCGCCGCTTCGCCAAAGCCGGACACGCGCGTCAGCAGCGGCTGCACGTAGGTGATCACGGCAAAGATGCCCATCGACTGCAGCACCGTCATCAACAGGCCCAGCAGCACCTGCGGGCGGCCGATGGTGGCCAGTTCGTCGCGCAGGGCCACGGGGGCGCCGTGGTCCTGGCTCTTCTGCACCAGCAGCGCGATCACCGCCAGCGACAGCAGCCCGATCACGGTCATCGCCCAGAAGGTCGAGCGCCAGCCCAGGTGCAGGCCCAGCCAGGCGCCGGCGGGCATGCCCAGCAGCGTGGCCAGCGTCAGGCCGGAGAACATCACCGAGATCGCGGAGGCGCGGCGGTCCTCCGGCACCAGCCCGGTGGCCACCACCGCGCCGACGCCGAAGAAGGTGCCATGCGTGAGCGAGGTCAGCACGCGCGCGATCATCAGCGTGGTGTAGTCGGGCGCCAGCGCGCAGGCGGCATTGCCGACGGTGTAGATCACCATCAGCGCCAGCAGCACGGCCTTGCGCGGCATGCGCCGCGTCAGCAGGGTCAGCACCGGCGCGCCGGCGAAGACGCCCAGCGCGTAGCCGGACACCAGCATGCCGGCGGCGGCGATGGTCACCCGCAGGTCGGCGGCAACCTGAAGCAGCAGGCCCATGATCACGAATTCGGCGCAGCCGATGCCGAAGGAACCGGCGGTGAGCGCGTAGAGCGCAACCGGCAGCCGGCCGCGGGCGGATGCAGCGCCGGGTGTGGAGTTGGTGGAGACTGGGGGGGCCATGTTCGGGGGATGCGTCGGCAAAAGGAAGGAAGCCCGCAGTCTGTGCCTTTCCGTCTTCAGTAAAAACCGGCATGATCCATAATCAGTTTCAATGGAATCTTGAAAATCATGGACCGGATCGGCGATATCGGCCTGTTCCTGCGCGTGCTCGACCTGGGTTCGATCAGCGCCGCGGCACGCAGCCTGGACCTGTCGGTGGCGGTGGCCAGCCAGCGGCTGCAGCGGCTGGAGCGTGAACTGGGCGTGCGCCTGCTGCATCGCACCACGCGGCGGCTGCACGCCACCCCGGAAGGCGTGGTGCTGGCCGAGCAGGGGCGTGCGCTGGTGGACGACCTGGAAGCGCTGGGCACCTCGTTGCGGCAGGCCGGCACCGGGGTATCGGGCACGCTGCGGGTGACCACGTCGTCCTCGTTCGGGCGGCTCTATATCTCGCCGCTGTTGCCGGAATTCCTGGCGCTGCATCCCGGCCTGACGCTCAGCGTCAACCTGACCGACAACGTGCTGGACCTGGTCAGCGCGGGTTTCGACCTGGCCATCCGCATCGGTGTGCTGGACGATTCGACGCTGGTCGCGCGGCGGCTGGCCAACAACCGGCGGCTGCTGTGTGCCGCGCCGGACTACCTGCGCCGGCGCGGCACGCCGCGCACCCCGCAGGACCTGGCGCGGCACGATTGCCTGGTGCTGGTGGGCAGCCAGGGCCGGCAGGATGTCTGGCGCCTGGGCGACGGCGCCGGCGGGGAGATTGCCGTGCGCGTGCGCGGCCGGATCGAGGCCAATACCGGCGAGCTGTTGTCCGATGCGGCGCTGGCGGGCTTTGGCATCGCCCTGCATTCCACCTGGCATGTCTGCGCCGACCTGCGCGCCGGGCGGCTGGTGCAGGTGCTGCCCGATTACCCGCTCGCCGACACCGGCATCTACGCCGTGATGCCGCAGCGGCGGCTGGTGCCCCCGCGCGTGCGCGCCTTTGTCGATTTCCTGGCCGGGCGCTTCGGCGACACCCCGCCGTGGGAGCAACCCCACGGCGGGTGAGCCGGCCTGCCCTACGCGGGTGGAGGCGCCGCCGCGCGCCGGTAGTCGCCCGGGGTCATGCCGGTCCAGCGGCGGAAGGCGCGGAAGAACGAGTTGGCATCGTCAAAGCCGAGCCGGAACGCGATTTCTCCGAGCGACATCGCGCCTCCGGCCAGGTAGCCGCCAGCCAGCTCGCGGCGCGCCTCTTCACACAGCGTGCGGAAACTCGTGCCCGCCGCCATCAGCCGGCGCTGCAGCGTGCGCTCGCTGATGTCCAGGTGGCGTGCCACCGCGGCCAGGCTGAGGGCGCGGTCGCCGGCCAGCGCCTGCAGGGCCGCGCGCACGTCGTCCAGCGACGCGGACGCCGGCCGCGCTTCGCGCGCGGCATGGCCCGCGCCCGCGCCGGCCGGTCCGCTGCGCACGCGGGCAGCCAGGCGCAAGGCCAGGTCGCGGCGGCCGAACACGATGGCGTCTTCGGGCTCGCCAAAGCGCACCGGGCAGTCGAATGCCTCGGTATAGCGCAGGTGCCAGTCCGGCTGGCCGATGCGCAGCGACACCCGCAGCGGATGCAGCGGCTTGCGCGTGAACTGGCGCCCGAAGGCCAGCAGCGAGCACAGCTCCATGTCGATGCGCGGTCGGGTGTCGGGCGCCTCGGGATCGCTCGGGCGGATACAGACCCAGGCTTCGTCGCCCTGGCGGCGCAGTTCGATGCGGTCGCCGGCGAGCAGCTTCTGGTAGCGCGCGATGCGCCGCAGCGCGGTGCCCAGCGACGGCCCGGCCATGGCCGTCAGGCCCGCCAGCCCGAGCAGGTCGGTCTGCATCCGGCTGCCCAGCCACAGGCCGATGGTTGGATCGCCGGTGGCACGGTAGACCGCGCAGAGCACGTGGCAGGCCTGTTGCGGGCCGGCCGCCGGCATGGCGGGCCTGAGGTCGCTGGGGTCGGAGTCGGTGTCGGATTCCGGGGCAGGCGCGAGTCCCGATACGTCGTAGCCGCCGTCACGCAGTGCGTGCAGCAGGTCACGAGGCAACGGCCCGGCCTGGATAGGCTCTTGTTGTGTCATTGTCATTATCTGGCTGGCAAGTTGGCGCAAGTGCGCCAGTGCAGCCCCCGGTAACACTGAGATTACGCGGTGCCGGTGCCCCCTTCAAGGGAGTGCGGGGGGATGAAGTGTGGCCTGGGCAGCGCAACGGCGTGCTGGCGGCGGGGGTGCCGCACCGTTGCCGGGTTCCGGGGCGCCTGCAACCCGTTGCCTAAAATTTGGGCGCTCCGGTGGGTTGCCGCACAGACCGGGGCTTTCGGGGAATGTAGGGCCAGGATATCCACAGATTCTGTGGATATCACACGCAGGTTTTCAACATGGGTTTATGCGGCTGCCGCCAAGCGCCGGATGCAGGTATGCTGGTTGGTTTGAGGGCGCGGCGTGTTGCCTGGCCGCGCCGTCATCGTGCGGCATCCCTGCCGGATTTGCCGCCATCGTGCCGCCAACGTCCGCTGTTGGCCCAATCGTTCTACCTGCCCGCCGCCATGCGCCATGACCGGTCGTCCGCAGTCCTGCCTCGTCTTGCCTTGTTGCCGATGCTTGCCGCCGCCGTGGCGCTGTCCGGCTGCGTGGCGCAATACCGGGTGCCTGCCGGCGCCCCGGCCGCCAGCGTGCGGCTGCTGACCAGCACCGACGACAACACTTCGTTCACCGTGGTCGATCCGGCCAAATGCCCGGTGCCCGCGCGGCCGCTGGTGCTGGCGGGAACCGGCAGGCAGTTGTCTGCGATGGGTCGGGACCGGAGCCTGGACATGGCCGGGCGCTCGCCCGAGCCGCCGGCGCGCACGCGCGAGCGGCTGGTGGAGGCGGGCCGGCGCATCTACGTGGCGGTGACCTCGGCCGCGGCGCCGCCGCTGCCCGAGCTGCGTTGCGCGGCGGGCGTGTCATTCGTGCCGGTTGCCGGCGGCCAGTATGAGATCCGCTACCAGCGGGACGAAACCGCGAGCCAGTGCTCGGCGCAGGTATTGCGCATGCAGCCGCTGGCCGGTGGCGGCGCGCGCCTGACGGCGGAGCCGACCCAGCAGGGCTTCAGGGCGCTGCGCAAGGAGTATGTCTGCCAGGCGCAGTGACGCGCCCGGCAGGCCGATGGCACCATCGATTGAAGCGGGCGCGTGAGACGGGCGCGCGCTGGCCGCGCTGGCGGCTTACTGCTCGATCAGGAAACGCTCCGGGCGCTTGCCCAACCATGCCGGCGCGCGGCCGCGGCCCGACCAGGTCTTGCCGGTCTTGGGGTCCATGTACTTCGGCGGCAAGGCGGATGCGGGCTTCTTGGCACTCGAACCAGCCGGGCGGCCACGCTTGCGGCGCGGCAGGATGTCTTCGGCGGTCAGGCCGTATTCAGTCATCAGGTCCCGGATTTTGTCGATCACGCCGGCGACTTCCGTCGCACGCACTTCATTCAGCTTGGCTTCCAGCGCTTCCTTCTCAGCCAGGAGTTGCTTGTATGTCGCCATTTATATCCCCTTTCTGCAAATAGGCCGCTGCATGGTACTAGAAGTGTGGTGTCGGTTCACCTAAAAAAATTTTACAAAAAATAACGGAGATTGCACGGACTGATTGTTTGCCGGCCTGAATTGACGGTCGCACAGCCCACGATGCAGCCGGTATTGGGCTGAGCATCGCCCGTATTGCCCGCATTTAAGGACAATGAAAATACGCACGCCCCCGGCCTTTAGCGCCTAGACTGCTTGTCTGCGCCCGGCGCAGCCCCCTCTGACACGACTACCGGAGCCCCTGATGAGCCAGCAGATTTTTGTCAATTTGCCCGTCCGCGACCTGCAAAAGTCGATTGCCTTCTTTACGCAGTTGGGTTTTTCCTTCAATCCGCAATTTACCGACGACACTGCCACCTGCATGATCGTCGGCGAAAACATTTTCGTGATGCTGCTGACCGAAGCCAAGTTCCGCAGCTTCTCGCCCAATGAAATCTGCGATGCACGGAAATCGACTGAGGTGCTGGTTTGCCTGTCGATGGAAACCCGCGCGCGCGTGGATGAAATGGTCAATGCCGCGGTCGCGGCGGGTGGCAATACCTACAAGCCGCCGATGGATTTGGGATTCATGTACGGGCATGGATTCCAGGATCCCGATGGCCATGTCTGGGAACTGGTGTACATGGATGTGGCGGCAATGCAGGCCGGGCAATGAAGGCGATTTAGCGAAACGCTATTCGCCAAGCGCGGGACCTTTCAGGCAAGCCACCAAAAAAACAGCCCGGGAAAGCAGGAAGCCCGGGCTTGAAATCCACCTGGATCACGGTGGAGGAGACATCTGGTTGTCAGCGTCCCGGGCGTGGCGCCCGGGACGCGGCAGTAGCTTTCGGCAGGATCAGATGGCCCAGCCCCCGGCATAGAACGCAGCCAGCACGACCGCGATGGCCACCGTGCCGACATTGAGCTTGCGCCATTCGCCAGCCACCACGCGGCCCACCACCAGGGTGCAGAAGCCCAGCATGATGCCGGTCACGATATTGCAGGTCAGCACGATGAACACGGCGCAGACCAGGCCAGCCATCGCGTCGACCAGGTCGTCCATGTGCAGGCGGCTCACGCTCGACAGCATCAGCAGGCCCACGTACATCAGCGCGGGCGCGGTGGCGTACGACGGCACCAGCCCGGCCAGCGGCGAGAAGAACATCACCGCAACGAACAGCAGGCCCACCACCACGGCGGTCAGGCCGGTCTTGGCGCCGGCCGCAACGCCGACGGTCGACTCGATGTAGGCTGCAGCCGGAGCGCCGCCGAACATCCCCGAGAAGATCGAGCTGACCGAATCCGCGGCCAGCGCGCGCCCGCCATTGTGGATATGGCCGGCAGCGTTGAGCTGGCCGGCTTGTCCGGCGACCGCGCGGATCGTGCCGGTGGCATCGAACACCGCGGTCATCACCAGGGCCAGCACGCTCGGCAGCACTGCTGCCGTCAGCGCGCCGCGCACGTCCATGGCGCCGATCAGCGATTCATGGCCGGGTGCGCTCAGCGACGGCAGCGCGAACACGCCGGTGAACTTCACCGCCGGGTCGAAGGCCAGGCCCAGCGCGGAGATCGCGATGATCACCAGCAGGATGCCGCCCGGCACCTTGCGGCGCTCCAGGCCGAAGATCGCGGCCAGGCCCAGCACCGACATCACCACCGGGAACGAGGTGATCTTGCCCAGTGACACCGGCAGGCCGGGGTGAGCGTTCTTGACCACCAGGCCGACTTCATTCGAGGCGATCAACAGCAGGAACAGGCCGATGCCGATGCCGGTGCCGTGCGCCACGCCGGCGGGCAGGTTGCGCAGGATCCAGGAGCGCACGCCGGTGACGGAGATCGCGGTGAAGATCACGCCCATCAGGAACACGGCGCCGAGCGCGACCGCCGGCGACAGGCCCTGCCCCAGCACCAGCCCGAAGGCCATGAATGCGGTCAGCGAGATGGCGCAGCCGATGGCGATCGGCAGCTTGGCCCACAGGCCCATCAGCAGGGAGCCGAAGGCGGTGGTCAGGCACACCGCGACAAAGACCGCGCTGGTGTCGAAGCCGGCCTTGCCCAGCATGCCGGGAACGACAAAGACGGCGTAGACCATCGCCATGAAGGTGGTCACCCCGGCGACCACTTCCTTGCGCTGGGTGCTGCCGCGCGCGGTGATCTCGAAAAACGCGTCGATCCGGCTCCGGACTTCGGGGACTTGGGGGCGTGCAGCATCGGCTTCCGTCGCGGACGACGGATAGGGCTGTTCGATCATGATGAGCTGTCTCCTTGCGGGCGCGGCAACGTCCGTCGTACGGACTGTCGTCAGGCGTGTCTCACGTGGTTCTGGTCTGGGCTGGAGGCGCAAACCTGGCCAACCCGCTGTTATCGGTGTGCCGCTTGTCGGTGCCTCTGCGGGCGCGATCCGGGCAAGGCTGAAGGCTAGGTGACCACGCGCCATGCATCATCACCGGCAGGCAATGCGCGGCATGTGCATCGAGGAATATCGAATGTGACGATTGGACACCTTGGATTGGCGGATTGGCATCAGGTGGCGCGTGCGGCAGGCGGTCATTATCACGCACCCAATATACGGCCTATAGGTACAGACCCGGATGATTCAGGCGCAACTTCTCTATACTAGGGATAACCCTGAACTGCCTCCCGATCCGGGCCGAACCACGGCTGGATGTGCCTCGTGAGGCGCACCAACTTCCATCCAACCGGAAAGGATATTCGCCATGCAAGTACTCGCCGACACCCTCTATCGCCAGCCCGCCCAAGCCAAGGCATCGAAGCCCGCCGCCCAGCCGGCACGCGATGTTGCCTACTACGCCCGCGTGGGCGGCGGCCAATCGCTGGCCGCGCGGGTGCGCGCCTACTTTGCCCAGGGCTGGACCCTGTACGTAGCCAACGCACGCGGGGCCGCGCCGATCCGCTGGCTGTAAGCGGGCGCGCTGCCTCAGTACATGCCGGTGCGGGCCATGAACGCGTCCAGGGTCCAGCCGCGCCCGAGCAGCAGCATGCGCGTATGCAGGCCCTCACGCACTGGCGCGTCGACGGCCTGGCCCAGCCAGGTCAGCGTCTTGTGGCGCAAGTCCACATAGCCCATCGGGTAATCGGCGGCCAGCGCCTGCCATAGGGCGTTGGCGCCGGCTGACTGGCGCGCCCCGCTCAGCAGGCACAGCCCGCCATCCAGCGCCCAGCGGTACAGCGCCCGAGCCAGGCCGCGGCGCTGGTAAGCGGGCGCAAACTTTGTGTGCGGCGCCCGTACCCATGGGTCGGCCCGGCGGCCGACCTCGATCAGCCGGTTGAAGACGGTATAACCGGCCAGCCGGCGCTGCATCACATCTTCCACATACACGTAGTACTCGCCGTCGGCCTCGCGATAGCGCAGGCGCAGGCCTGGCGCGCCCGCGGGCAGCGCCGGCATCGCATGCAGGCAGTCGCCGGGTTGGCCGATGCGGTCGTGCAGGGCACCCAGCTCGCGCTCGATATCGCCCGGCGCGAGCTCAACGTCGATGCGCAGTTCGAGCGCGCGCGGCAGGGCCGGCGCCGGCAGGCGCAGGGCATGGAAATGCACCATGGCAAGACTCCACTGGGGCTCAGGGATTGAGGATCAGGTAGAGGGCGGCAAGCGCCACCATGGCGCAGAAGGTATGGCGGTAGAGCGGGGACATGTCTGGCTTTCTCCTGGCTGCATGATCAAGCGGGTGCCGGATGGCATCCGCGACATGGGCCGTGCGGGAAAGCTCAGGACTGGAGGGTGGCGCCCCGAGCTGCCCGCACGGCCAGGAAAAGCACGGCGCGGCGGACCTGGGCGTACGCGTGGAAGCGGTCGGCCAGGTCGATGGCGGCGCCCGGGCGCTGCGCGGCGCGCACGCCTGCCGCCGGCAGGGCCGGGCGGTTCAGGGTGGCGAAGCGGACAGTGCGAAGCATGGGTGTCGGGGCGCGAAAGCATCGGGGGAACATTGCTTATGCCACACTTCGCGCGCAATGTCCAGGCAAGTTGCGGGCTTCCGCTTTTAACTCCGTGCTACTTCGTAATCATGGTGGCTGTGGCCGGCCTGCCGGCCACAGCTCCGCCATCTTTAATTGTGAACACTGTCTACATGTACTAGACTCAGAAAGCATCGTTCACCGGCCTTCTTGCAGGAGCCAAGATGACGACTTCCCCCACACCCGAAACCGACACCGGCCCCGTCAGGCTGCTGGTGGCCACCACCAAGGGCGCCTGGTTCCTGACCAGCGACGCCGCGCGCCGCAGCTGGCAGATCGAGGGCCCGACGTTCCTCGGCCATACCATCCACCATATCGTGCAGGACCCGCGCGACCCGTCGCGCATGCTGATGGCGGCGCGCACCGGCCACCTGGGCCCGACCGTGTTCCGCTCCACCGACGGCGGCCGCAACTGGACCGAAGCCGCGCGCCCGCCCGCCTTCGACAAGGCCCCGGAGGGCGAGACCGGCCGCGTCGTCGACCACGTGTTCTGGCTCACGCCCGGCCATGCCAGCGAGCCCGGCACCTGGTATGCCGGCACCTCGCCGCAGGGCCTGTTCCGCAGCGCCGACCACGGCGTGACCTGGGAGCCGGTATCAGGCTTCAACGACCACCCGAACTGGCGCACCTGGACCGGCGGCGAGCAGGACGGCACGCCCGACGGCCCCAAGATGCATTCCGTGCTGGTCGATCCGCGCGACGCGCGCCACCTGTATATCGGCATGTCCAGCGGCGGCGTGTTCGAGAGCACCGACGGCGGCGCGGACTGGAAGCCGCTGAACCGCGGCAGCCTCGCCACCTTCCTGCCCGATCCCAATCCCGAGTACGGCCAGGATCCGCACTGCATGCTGCAGCATCCCGCCGACCCGGACATCCTGTACCAGCAGAACCATTGCGGCATCTACCGCATGGACCGCCGCGAAGGCGTGTGGAAACGCATCGGCGAAGCCATGCCGGCGGAAGTGGGCGATATCGGCTTCCCCATCGTCGCCCACCGCCGCGATCCGCGCACGGTCTGGGTGTTCCCGATGGATGGCAGCGACGTCTGGCCGCGCGTCAGCCCGGGCGGCCGCCCGGCAGCGTATGTCACGCGCGATGCCGGCGAAACCTGGCAGCGCCAGGACCGCGGCCTGCCCGCCGAACAAGGCTGGTTCACGGTCAAGCGCCAGGCCATGGCCACCGACGGCCACGCGCCGGTGGGCGTGTACTTCGGCACCACCGGCGGCGAGATCTGGGCCAGTGCCGATGAAGGCGAGGGCTGGCAATGCATCGCCCGCAACCTGCCGCAGGTCTACGCGGTTACCGTGGCGCGCCCTGCCTGAATGCCATCAGCCGACCGGAGAACTTCCATGCAGGTCCGTATCGCGACGCCGCTCTTCTCCTATACCGGACAGCGCGAATACGTCGAGGCCCGTGGCGCCAGCATCGCCGAGCTGCTCGACGACCTTGACCGCCAGTTCCCCGGCATGCGCTTTCGCATCGTCGATGAGCAGGGCAAGCTGCGGCCGTATATCCGCGTCTTCGTCAACCGCACGCAGCTGATGCGGCTGGACGCGCCGTTGAAGGAAACCGACGAGGTGCATATCCTGCAGGCGCTGGCGGGCGGGTAAGCGCCCGGCTACAGCGCCTGCAGGTACGGCCACGGGTAGATGCCGCGGTCGTGCCCGTCGCTGAACACGATCTGCACACCATAGCCCATTTCGCCGAGGGCGACGATTTGCGTGTCGCCCGGCCCGGCCTCCGAGGGCTTGCCGCGGCAGGCGGCGCAACGGCAGGCTGCGCGCAAGCGGCCCGGGTCCAGCGACTGGCACTGGCCGTCTGGCCAGTAGACGCGCAGCGCGCCGTTGGCGCGGGAGAGCTCCAGGCGCGTGGGTACGACCATGCCGCCGCTCATGCATGAGCCTCCGGCGCGCCGATCTGCGCCAGCGCAATGCGCACGGCCTTGCGTACCTCCGGATCGGCATCGTCGGCGGCCGAGGCAAGGGCCGGCACGGCTGCTGCATCCCGCAGGCTCCCCAGCGACAGCGCGGCCTCCTTGCGCAGGTTGCTGATGGCGTGGGCCAGCTGCATCGTCAGCGGCACCAGCGCCGCGCGGTCGCGCAGCTTGCCGAGAGCCCTGGCGGCCTGCAGGCGGACCTGCCAGTAGCGGTCCTCCAGCGCGTCGATCAACGGGCCCACGGCTTCAGGGAATTTCAGTTTTCCCAGCGTCTGCGCGGCTTCTTCCCGCACCTGCCAGGCGCCGTCGCGCAGGGCCGCCAGCAACGCATCGCGCGCCGACGGGTCGGCAGCCAGGCCGAGCGCGCCGGCGGCGGCGCGCCTGACGTCGGTATCGGCATCGCTGGTCGCAGCTTGTGCCAGCGCGGGCAGGGCTTCGCTGCGCCTGAGCCAGCCCAGCACGGCCACGGCTTCGCGGCGCACCGGGGCGGCCGCGTCGGACAGGGCCGCCATGGCCGCATCGAAGCCGGCCGCATAGCGCAGCTCGCGCAGGCCGCGCCACGCGGCCGCCCGGACAAAGGGATCGCCGTGCGTGACCCACGGCAGCAAGGCGGCACCGGAGGCGGGCGCCTTCAGTTCCGACAATCCCTGTGCTGCCGCTTCGGCCACTTCGCGGCTGGGGTCGGCCAGTGCCGCGGCCAGCGCCGGGACGACCGCTTCCTGTTCCCAGCTGGCCAGCGTGCGCGCGGCTTCCGCGCGCACGGATTCGGCAGGGTCCGATTGCAGGCGCTGCAGCAGCAGCGGCACGCCGTCTTCATCCTCCAGGTCGGCAAGTTGCAGCACGGCCACGCGTCGCACCGCGGGGTCGGGGTCGGCCAGGCGCAGCGTCAGCGCGCCGATGGAGGGATCGAGATCAAACAGGGATTCGTCAGGCAGGGTGGAAGCTTGCGGCATGGATGGCAGTCAGGTCGATAGCGGTCAGGCGGCGGTCGCGAGCGCGCTGGCCTGGGTGTGGTCGTGCAGCAGGTCGCGGCAGCGGCGCTTGAGCCGGATGAAATCGTCATCGGTCATCAACTCGGCGCGGCGGGGCCGCTCGAAGGGGATAGCGATATCTTCAAGGATGCGTCCGGGCCGTGGCGACATCACCAGCACGCGGTCGGCCAGGAACAGCGCCTCGTCGATGTCATGGGTGACGAAGACCACGGTGGTGCGCATCCGCGCCCAGACCTCGAGCAGCAGGGCTTGCATATGGGCGCGGGTCTGCGCGTCGAGCGCACCGAAGGGCTCGTCCATCAGCAGCACGCGCGGCCGGTTGATCAGCACGCGCGCAATCTCCGCGCGCTGCTGCATGCCGCCGGAAAGCTGGGCGGGGTAGCGCTGCGCGAAGCCGCTCAGGCCGACCAGGTCCAGCAGGGCCTGCGCCTCGCGCTTGCGCTCGGCGGTGGGCACGCCCTGCATCTTCAGGCCGAAGGCGACGTTGTCGAGCACGCGCTTCCACGGGAACAGCGAGTGCTGCTGGAACACCAGCCCGCGCTCCGGCGCGGGGCCGCGCACCGGCGCCCCGTCGAGCAGGATCTCGCCCGCCGCCGCCGGCAGGTGTCCGGCGATGGCGCCCAGCAGCGTGGACTTGCCGCAGCCCGACGGCCCCAGGATGCAGACGAACTGCCCGGCGGGAATGTCGATGGATAGCTGGTGCACGGCGGTGAAGGCGGCATCGCCCTGGCCCAGCGCCACATCCAGGCCGCGCACCTGCAGGCGGCCCGCGCGGATCGGTTGGCTCGTCATGCGCGCACCTGCTGCAGGCGGGTCCACGGCATCAGCCACGCGCCGAGGCGCTTGATCAGCGCGCTGCTGCCCATGCCGAAGGCACCGATCAGGAGCATGCCGACGACGATGTCTGCATAGTTCTGCAGGTTGTAGGCCTCCCACGTGTAGTAGCCGATGCCGTACTGGCCGGCGATCATCTCGGCGGTGACCAGGCAGAACCAGGACGTGCCCATGCCGATCGCCAGCCCGGTGACGATACTCGGCAGCGCCGCGGGCAGCAGCACCTCGGGGAACACGGTCCAGCGGCGCGCGCCCAGGCTGCGCGCCGTGGCGACCAGGCGCGGGTCGGTGCGCTCCACGCCGTGGATGGTGTTGAGCAGGATCGGGAACAGCGCCCCGATGAAGGTGATGAAGATCATGCTCAGCTCCGAAGACGGGAACATCAGGATTGCCAGCGGAATCCACGCCACGCCGGGGATCGGGCGCAGCACCTCCAGCGGTGGCAGCAGCAGGTCTTCCAGCCAGCGCGAGCGGCCGATCGCCATGCCGAGCACGATGCCAGCCACGGCCGCCGCGCCAAAGCCGGCAAACACGCGGTACAGGCTGTTGCTCAGGTGCAGCACCAGCTTGGGTGACTGCAGCAGTTGCCAGGCCGCCGGAACCACGTCGCTGGGCGCGGGCACGTTGGCGAAGGTGACGAGGCCGAGGTGGGCCCGGTGGGACGAGGCCAGCTGCCACAGCACGATGCAGCTGGCCAGCGCGGCCAGGCGCACCAGCCAGCGTACCAGCCGCACGCGTGCCGCGCCCGGCGCGGCCGGTGCCACCGGGGGCGCCCCCGCTTCAAGGCTGATCGAGGTCATGGGCGCGCTCCGCGTCAGTTGCTGGCCACGGCGACCGCGGCGCCGCTGACTGCGGCAAAGTCCCGCACATTGCCACCATTGGCCTTTGCCCAGCCATCCGCTGAGCCCTTGAGCAGGAAGGCGCTCACCTGCCCCTTGCCGTCCTGCACGTACCACGCCTTGCTGGCCAGCAGCTTCAGGCCGGTATTGCGGTCATGCACATACAGCACGCGCGCCTGCTTGCCCTCTTTTGCAGCCTGCCTGAGCGCGGCGAATGCTGCAGCCGGCGAGGCATAGGCGCGCACCCTGGACTCGCCCCGCAGCCACAGCTGCGCGGCCAGCTTCGGTTCGGCGATGGGTTTGCCGCTGCCCGCGTCCTTCGCCGCGAGGGGCTGTTTGTCGTAGGACTTCAGGCGCGCTTCATAGTCCAGCCCCTCCAGCCTGAAGGCTTCGCGGATGTAGCGCTCGTCGATCACGGTGTCGGCGCTGAGGTCGGCATCGGTGCGCTTGAGCAGCTTCAGCGTCTCGATCGAGGTCTGCAGCGCCTGGCGGTACTCCGGCTTCCAGGTGTAGTCGCGGTTCTGCAGGCCGAGCGGGCCATGGAACAGGTAGTCCACCTCGGCGTCGATGCCGGTCACCCGGGCAATCAGCTCGCTGTATTTCTCGGGCTCCGCCGCCATCAGGCGGTCGGCCTCGATCGCGGCGCGCAGGTAGGCCACCACGATCTCCGGGTACTTCTGCGCGTATTCCGCGTTCACCAGCGCGCCGTGGAAGGTGGGGGCCTCGGCCTGGGCGCCGTCATAGATCTTGCGGGCAAAGCCGCGGAAGACAAGGAGCTCGGGGAAGGGCACGAAGTTGGCATGGCCGTCCACCTTGTGTGCCTGCAGCGCCGAGCCGCCGACCTCGGGCGACTGCGACACCAGGGTCACGTCCTTGTCCGGGTCCCAGCCCTGGCGCTTGATCGCGCGCAGCAGCATGCCGTGCGCGGTGGAGCCGAACGGCACCGAGATGGTCTTGCCCCTGAGTTCCGCCAGCGACTGGACCGGCGAATCCGCCGGCACCACGATGCCGTTGCCGGTGCCGATCGCGTTGCCCGACAGCGGCGCGATGAACAGGCTCTTCTTGCCGGCCTTCTGGAAGGCCGCGGCATTGAGCGAGCCGGGGAAGTCCGCCATGGCGCCGATATCCAGCTTGTCGGCCACCATCTCGTTGGTCAGCGGCGGGCCGGAGGTGAAGTTCTTCCATTGCACGTCGTAGGTGACGTCCTTGTACTTGCCGGTGCGCGGCAGGTACTTGTCGAGCAGCTTCAGTTCGCGGATCAGCAGGCCGCCGGTGGCGCAGTTGATGGTGGTGTCCTGCGTGCCGATGGCAACGCGGATGGTTTCGGCACTGGCCGTGCCGGCCAGGCTGGCGGCGGCCAGTGCCAGGAGCAGGTGGATGCTGGTGGAGGCTTTCATGGGGTTATCTCTGTGGTGCTGTTGTCATGAAGCGGGGCAATCAACGCAGCAGGTACGGGATCTCGACCCTGACCGCGCCCGTCGGGCAATCCTTCTCGCAGGGCATGCAGTACCAGCACTCGTCGAACTGCATGAATGCCTTGCCTTTGGTCAGGTCGATGGCCAGCAGGTCCATCGGGCAGACATCGACGCAGACCGTGCAGCCCTTGTCGGCAATGCACTTGTCTTCATCGATGGTGACCGGCGCGCTGCTGCGCTGGGCGATCTCATGCGGGGTGTAGGCCATGGCGTGGGTTCCTTCAGGCGGCAGCCAGGGTGGCGGGTTCGGCAGTGGCGGCCGTGGCGGCGGCCTGGCCGCGGCTGACGCGCAGCCGCTGGTAGGCGGTGGCGTCGTCGCCTGCCACCGGGACGATGTACGGCTCGATCGCGCGCTTGTGGCTGACCATGCGCCCGGCTTCATCCTTGCTCAGGTGCGTATGGCAGAACCAGTCCGCATCATTGCGCTGCGGATAGTCGACGCGATGGTGGTAGAGACCCCAGCGGCTCTCGGTGCGGAACAGGGAGGCGCGTGCCGCCATCTCGGCGCAGTCGCGGATTGCCATCACCTCGACCGCGCGCATCAGCTCGTGCGGATTGGCGGCGCGGATCTGGCCGATGTCCTCGGCGATGGCGTCAAAGCGCTGCAGGCCGATTTCCATCTTGCGCGTGACCTTGGGCGGCTGCAGGTAGTCGTTGACCATGCGGCGCAGCTTGTATTCCACCTGGGCGGGCGGCAGCCCACTCTCGCGCGCCAGCGGTGCGAACACGCGCGCGCGCTCCGCCTCGACCTGGGCCGCATCGGCTTCAGGCAGGCCGCGGCCGGCGACGTAGTCGGCCGCGTTGTGCCCGGCAAACCAGCCATAGGTGAAGGCGCCCAGCATGTAGTTGTGCGGCACGGCGGCCATGTCTCCGGCCGCGTACAGGCCCGGCACGGTAGTCTCGGCGCGCTCGTTCACATGCACGCCGGAAGCGCTGTGGCCGCTGCAGAAGCCGATCTCCGAGATATGCATCTCCACCATCTGCCTGCGGTAGTCGGTGCCGCGCCCGGCGTGGAACTGGCCGCGGCTGGGCCGTTCGTTGGTGTGCAGGATCGTCTCGATGGTCTGGATGGTTTCTTCCGCCAGGTGGTCAAGCTTCAGAAACACCGGGCCGTTGCCGCCCTGGAGCTCCTGGTAGAACTCCCACATCATCTGGCCGCTCCAGTAGTCGCATTCGATAAAGCGCTCGCCCTTGCCGTTGGCGGTATAGCCGCCCAGCGGGCCGGTCACGTAGGCGCAGGCCGGGCCGTTGTAGTCCTTGATCAGCGGATTGATCTGGAAGCACTCCAGGTTGGCCAGCGCGGCGCCGGCGTGATAGGCCATGGCATAGCCGTCGCCGGCATTGGTCGGGTTCTCGTAGGTGCCCATCAGGTAGCCGGAAGCGGGCAGGCCCAGGCGGCCGGCCGCGCCGCAGCACAGGATCACGGCGCGCGCGCGGATCACGTGGAAGTCCGCGCTGCGGCAGTCGAAGCCCATCACGCCGCCGGCGGCGCCGCTGGCGTCGGTCAGCACGCGCGTGGCGACGATGCGGTTGGTGATCTCTACCCGCGCGCGCTTGAGCTGGCGGTACAGCACCTTCTTGACGTTGTGTCCTTCCGGCATCGGCAGCACATAGGAGCCCATGTGATGGACCTTCTTCACTGCGTAGTCGCCGGTCTCGTCCTTCTCGAACCTGACGCCCCAGCGATCCAGCTGCTCGATGGTGGCAAAGCTGTGGCGCGCGTAGGCATAAACGGTGGACTGGTCGACGATGCCGTCGTTGGCCACGGTGATCTCGCGGGTGTACTGCTCGGGCGTGGCGTGGCCGGGGATCACGGCATTGTTCAGCCCGTCCATGCCCATCGAGATGGCGCCGCTGCGCTTGACGTGCGCCTTGTCGAGCAGCAGCACGCGCAGCGCGGGGTTGCGTTCCTTGGCCTTGATCGCGGCCATCGGGCCGGCGGTGCCGCCGCCGACGACAACGATGTCGTATTCGTGAGTCAGGGTATTCATGCGGAGGGCTTCCCCTTGCTGGCTGGTTTGCGGGGCCGTGCATGGCCGGCTGGGCTGGTGACGCTGGCGGCTGGCGCGGTCTTGTGCCGGTCTGCGCGCAGCCGGTACTGGAACGCGTCGCCGCGGAAGTAGAGGAACTCGTAATCGATAGGCGTGCCTTGCGCGTCATGGGTCAGGCGTTCGATGCGCAGCACCGGCGCGCCTTCCTCGATGCGCAGGGCCTGGGTCAGCTCGTCGTCGGCGAGGATGGCGTCGACACTCAGGTCGGCATGGCCGAGCTTCACGCCACAGTCGTTTTCCAGGATCAGGAAGATGTCGCGCGTGGCCAGGTCGGCAGTGAGCAGGCGGCGGCCGACGGCCTCGGACACCCAGGTCAGCTCCAGCGACACCGGCTCGCGGTTGAGCAGGCGCACGCGCCGGATCTCCACCACCGGATCGCCTTCGCGCAGCCGCAGTTGCGTGGCAACGTGACGGCTGGCAGGTACGCATTTGCAGTTGCGTATCTGGTTCAGGATCTCGTAGCCCATGCTCGACATGGCCTCGGCAAAGCCTTGCAGCGAAGTCACGTTCTGGAAGGCGCGGGGCTTGGAGACGAAGGTGCCCTTGCCATGGATCTTGAAGATCAGCCCCTCCTTCTGCAGGTCGCCCAGCGCCTGGCGCACGGTGATGCGGCTGGCGCGAAAGCGCTCGCCCAGCTCGCTTTCCGACGGCATCTGGTGGTGCGGCGGATAGGTGCCGTCCAGGATGCTGGCGCGCAAGGCGTCCTTGATTTGCGTATAGAGCGGCAGCGGGATCGGTGCCGGCATGGCTGCGGCGGCGGGGACGGGTACCACGTTGGTCCGGGTCGTCATGGGGATCGACATAGCGTGTTATGACAAGTTGGGAACCACTATATGGACGACGCTGCGCCGGAGGAACGAAGCAATCCGGATATGCAAGGATGAAATCCGAACACGCGCTGCGTGCGCCTCTCAACTCCCGTTGCCCCGCGCCGATATCCAGTCATGAACCCTGCCGTCCGCCATCCGCCGCGGCCGCAGGCTGATGACAACGACGGCGGTAAAAACCACACGCACGGCACGGGAGCGCAGCATGAGCAGTTCCATGAGGGACATCGACGAACGGACCAACCTGACCAACAACAACCAGTTCGAGCTGCTGCTGTTCCGGCTTGGCGAAGCCGAGCATTCCGGCCAGACGGAGCTGTTCGGGATCAATGTCTTCAAGGTGCGCGAGATCCTGGTGATGCCGCACGTGACGACCGTGGTGGGGGCCGACCCGTCGATCCTGGGCATGGCGGATATCCGCGGCCAGGTGATCCCGGTGATCGACCTGCCCCGGCTGGTGGGCTGCAAGCCGCGCAGCGGCCTGGGCATCCTGCTGGTGACGGAATATGCACGTTCGACGCAGGGCTTCGCGGTAGAGGCAGTGGAGGAAATTGTGCGCCTGGAGTGGAACCAGGTGCATTCGGCCGAGGCCAGCGTGCGGACCGGCCACGTCACCAGCATCGCCAAGCTGGACGGGGACACCGCCGGGGGCGCGGACCCGTCGCGGCTGGTGCAGGTGCTGGACGTCGAGCAGATCCTGCGCGATGTGCTGCCGACGCGGCAGCCGGACGTGGACCCGGGCACGGTCGGCCCGCAGTTGAGCCTGCGCCCCGGCGCCAAGGTCATTGCCGCCGACGATTCGGCACTGGCGCGCGGCCTGATCGAGCAGGGGCTGAAGGCGCTGGGCGCGCCGGTGGTGATGACCAAGTCCGGCAAGGAGGCGTGGGAGCTGCTCGACCGCATCGCCGCCGAGGCGGCCAGCCATGGCAGGTCAGTGCAGGACGAGGTGGCGCTGGTGCTGACCGACCTGGAGATGCCGGAGATGGACGGTTTCACCCTGACCCGCAAGATCAAGGCGGACAGCCGGCTGAAGTCGCTGCCGGTGGTGATTCACTCGTCACTGTCGGGAGAGGCCAGCGAGGAGCATGTGCGCAAGGTGGGCGCGGACGCTTATGTAGCGAAATTCGTGGCCAAGGAACTGGCCGACACCATCCGCGAGGTGCTGACGCGCTGAGCGCCCGGTGGCGGAAGAATCGCAACAGGCACAAAATTCGAACGCCCGCAACCATTCCCGTAGCCCGGAGGGTTGCCTATAAAACGGGCACTCCAGTGAATTCCAGCACCGGCGCGCCCTTTGCGGTTGTCAAGAGGGGGGATATCCACTGAAGCTGTGGATAGTTCCTGTGGACAAGTCGGGCCTCCCGGCCGTGACTGCCCGGGAGGCGGCGGGCGCCCCCCCCCCCCCCGCCCGCACTCCCTGGTGCTGGCGCTTCTCGCTCCCCTTACTTGGGCTGCTCCACCGTGCGCAGGTAGGGCTTCAGGGTCTTGAAGCCCTGCGGGTACTTCTTCTTGGCCTCCTCGTCCGAGACCGATGTCGGGATGATGACGTCCTCGCCCGGCTTCCAGTTCACCGGCGTGGCCACGGTGTGCTTGGCATTGAGCTGCAGCGAATCCAGCAGGCGCAGCACCTCGTCGAAATTGCGCCCGGCGCTCATCGGGTACACCAGCATGGCCTTGACCTTCTTGTCCGGGCCGATGATGAACACCGAGCGGATGGTGGCGTTGTCTACCGCCGTGCGCGGGCCGCTGCCACTGGCCTCGGGGTGGATCATGTCGTAGAGCTTGGCCACCTTCAGGTCTGCGTCGCCGATCATCGGATAGTTGATGGTGCAGTTCTGCGTTTCCTCGATGTCCTTGACCCAGCGCTGGTGGTCGCCGACCGGGTCGATGCTCAGGCCGATGATCTTGGTGTTGCGCTTGTCGAATTCGGGCTTGAGCCGGGCCATATAGCCCAGTTCGGTGGTGCACACCGGCGTGAAGTCCTTGGGATGCGAGAACAGGATGGCCCAGTTGTCGCCGATCCATTCATGGAAGCTGATCTTGCCTTCCGTGGTGTCGGCGGTGAAATCAGGGGCTTGCTCGCCCAGTCGAATCGCCATGGTTGCGCTCCTTGCAGTTGGCGTGGTTTGGAAACGCGCGTCGCCGCGCACTGTTGCCCGCTATCGCGCTGTCTCGTTGTTCGCCCGGCCGCCTAGCGGAAGACCAGCACCGGGATCGTGCTGTGGGTCAGGACCTTGTGGGTTTCGCTGCCGATCAGCAGCGCCTGCAGCCCGCGCTTGCCATGCGACGACATCACGATCAGGTCGCAGTCGCGCTGCTGCGCGCACTGGATGATGGCCTGCCAGGGATGGTCGTCGGTGGCCGTAACGGTCTCGCAGGCCACGCCGGCCTGCGCCGCGGTGTGGCTGAGCGCGGCCAGGAAGGTATCCGCGTGGCGCGCTGCTTCTGCGGCAAAGGTGTCCTTGGTGTCCTGCAGGCTGGTCAGCCGGTAGGTCAGTACGTGGTACTCGGGAATCACATGCAGCCCGGTCACGCGGGCGCCGATGCGGCTGGCAAAGGCCATGGCGCGGGCCGCCATCGCGTCGGCGCGTGCGGAGCCGTCGGTAGGCACAAGGAGGTGCTTGAACATGATGGGCCTCCGATTGCAGAAGATTGCCGCGTCCGCCCTGGCCCATACCCCGTACGCCCGGGCGAGCCAATCCAGTATAGGAATTGAGTGGCATAAGCGACAGTGCAGGCGTGGCGAATATCACGGCGCGAGCCGCAAGCCGGCGGGCATTAACATGCTGTTATCATCCAATTCACCATCATCATCCTGCACGAACCCGAGGGATTGACGCATGATCGCGCTGCGCGAAGCTTGGCTGGCCGGACTGTTCCGACGCGGCAACTGGCTGCCGAACATCGTGTCGGGCGTGATCGTCGGGGTGGTGGCGCTGCCGCTGGCCATGGCGTTTGCGATCGCGTCAGGCGCCAAGCCGGAGCAGGGCCTGTACACGGCCATCGTCGCCGGGCTGGCGGTGTCGCTGTTCGGCGGCAGCCGGCTGCAGATCGCGGGGCCCACCGGCGCGTTTATCGTGGTGCTGTCCGCCGTGACCGCGCGCCATGGCATCGACGGCTTGCAGATCGCCACCCTGATGGCGGGGCTGATCCTGCTGGCGATGGGGCTGACGCGGCTGGGCAGCGTGATCCGGTTCGTTCCCGCGCCGGTGATCGTCGGCTTCACGGCTGGCATCGGCGTGATCATCTTTGTCGGCCAGTGGCGCGATTTCTTCGGTCTGCCGCCGGTCGCCGGCGAGCATTTCCACGAAAAACTCTGGCACCTGCTGCAGGCGCTGCCGCAATGGCACCCGGCCACCACCGCGCTGGCGCTGGGCAGCCTGGCGCTGGTAGTGGGCGCGCCGCGCGTGCGCTGGCTGCGGCGCATCCCCGGGCCGCTGGTGGCGCTGCTGGTTGCCACCGCGGTGCAGGCGCTGTTCCGCTTTGACGGCGTCGCCACCATCGGCACCGCCTTTGGCGGCCTGCCGCGCGGGCTGCCCGTGCCCGCGCTGCCGGACATCACGCTGGCACGCGTGCTGGAGCTGGCCGGGCCGGCATTCACCATCGCCATGCTGGGCGCGATCGAGTCATTGCTGTCCTCGGTGGTGGCCGACGGCATGGCTGGCACGCGGCACGATTCCAACCAGGAGCTGGTCGGCCAGGGCATCGCCAATATCCTGGCGCCGCTGTTCGGCGGGTTTGCCGCCACCGGCGCCATCGCCCGCACCGCCACCAATATCCGCAATGGCGGCAACAGCCCGCTGGCCGGCGTGGTGCATGCGCTCACGCTGGTAATGGTGCTGCTGTTCCTGGCGCCGCTCGCGGCCAGCGTGCCGCTGGCGACGCTGGCCGCGATCCTGTTCGTGGTGGCCTACAACATGAGCGAGGGGCGCCAGTTCGCGCGCATGGCCCGCCGCGCGCCGCGCGCCGACGTGGCCATCCTGCTGATCACCTTCACCCTGACCGTGCTGACCGACCTGGTGGTGGCGGTCAATATCGGGGTGATCCTGGCCATGCTGCAGTTCCTGCGGCGCATGTCGGCGTCAGTGGAGGTGGCGCGCCAGGATGTCGTGGACGTAGAGCGCGAACTGGGCGATACCGGCGCCGGCCTGCCCGCGCGGATGCCGCCGGGCGTGCTGGTCTATGCCATCGACGGACCGTTCTTCTTCGGTGCCGTGGAAGCGTGCGAGCGCGCACTGGTGCAGACCCATACCGAGCCGCGCGTGCTGCTGATCCGCCTGGGCCGCGTGCCCTTCATGGACATGACCGGACTGCAGACGCTGGAGGCCGTGATCGTGACGCTGCAGAAGCGCGGCGTGCCGGTGGTGCTGGCCGAAGCCAACGAGCGGGTCAGGGAAAAGCTGGCGCGCGCAGGCGTGCTGGCGGCGCTGGGGGAGGGCAACTACGTGGATTCGCTGGCGCAGGTGGTGCAGCGCTGCGGCGAGCTGGCAGGCGAAGGTGCAGGCGAGGGCGACGCCCCGCGCTGAGTTACTTCTTCTGCCGCGTGCTGCCCGCAGGCTTGGCCGTGGTGGCGTATTCCACGCCATGCTGGGCCAGGTATTCGCGGATCAGCTGGCGCACGACCTGCGACGGTGTCAGGTCCTGTGAGGCGCACAGGGTTTCAAAGGCCTTCTTCTTGACCGGATCGATCAGGATGGTAAGGCGGGCGGTCTTGGATTCCATGAGGGGGGGTCCGGCTGTCCGGATAGGTCCGGCTTGACGGCAGCGGCGATCGGAAACGCATTATATACAGGGCCACCGCAGCGCCCGATTCCCGATCGGTGCCAGCACACCGGCGGTTTGCTCCCCTCTTCCGCTTGCGGGAGAGGGGAGCGTACACGAGGGGCGGCAGTATTCTCCGAGGCTATTTGCTCGTCGGCTCCCTGTTGTCTTCGACCGCTACACCGCCATCTCCAGATCCGCAATCACCGCCGCCAGAAACCGCGCCGCCTCCCCACCCGTCACCACGCGATGGTCAAAGGTCAGGCTCAGCGGCATCACCCGGTGCACCGCCGGCACGCCGCCGGCTGCTACCACTTCCTCGCGCACGCGCCCCGCACCCAGGATTGCCACGGTCGGCGGCACCACGATTGGCGCGGCATAGCGCCCCGCGATCATGCCGAAGTTGGACAGCGTGATGGTGTTGCCGCGCATCTCCTCCGGCGCGATGGTGCGCGCGCGGATGTCGGCGCGCATGCGGTCCAGGCCGTGGCGCAGGTCTGCGGCATCGCGGTTGCCGACGTCGCGCAGCACCGGCACGAACAGGCCTTCGGGCAGGTCGGCCGCGATGCCGACGTCGATCTTCTTCAGTACGTGGCGGCGGGCGGTCTGGCCTTCGTACCAGGCATTGAGGCCGGGTTCGGCGCGGCAGCCGGCCACCAGGGCGCGCACCAGCCGGATGGTGACATCGGCGCCGGGCTGCCAGGCGTGGATGTCGGCGTCGTCCATCACGGTGGCGGCGGCCACTTCGGCTTGTGCACGCGCCATGTTCTGCGCCATCGCCCGGCGCACGCCGCGCAGCTGTTCCGGCGCGCCCAGTTCGGCCAGCGTGCTGGCTACCCGTTCCACGTCGGCGGCGGTGACGACGCCCTCGGGGCCCGATGCCGTGGCCATTGCCAGGTCCACCCCGAGCCGGCGCGCCAGCGCGCGCACCGCCGGCGTGGCCTTGACGCGGGCGGCCATGGCCGCGGCGGGTGCCGCGGAGCCCGCGGGCGCGGCTTCATTGACCACGTGCGTGCCGACCTGGACCGAGCCCACCACGGTGCCGGCGTCGGCATCCTCGCCCGCACCCTCGACGCCGACCAGCGGCGCGCCCAGGTGGACGATATCGCCGGGCTGGGCAAACAGCTTGGCGATGGTGCCTGCATAGGGCGACGGGATTTCCACGATGGCCTTGGCCGTCTCCACCGACAGCAGCGGCTGGTCAGCGGCCACGGTGTCGCCGGTCTTGACGTGCCAGGTCACGATCTCGGCCTCCTGCAGGCCTTCGCCCAGGTCGGGCAGCTTGAAGACTCTCATCGGCACTCCTTGCCTATCGTCGGCAACTCTCGCATTACGCTGCCATCGCCTTGCGCGCCGCGTCGACGATGCGGGCGACGCCAGGCAGGTAGGTGTATTCCAGCCGCGCCAGCGGCACCACGGTGTCGAAGCCGGTCACGCGCTGCACCGGCGCGGCCAGTGAGTAGAGGCCCGCGTCGGCCAGCTGCGCCGCGATCTCGGCGCCGAAGCCGGCGGTGCGCGGGGCCTCGTGCACGATCACGCAGCGGCCCGTGCGCGTCACCGATTCCAGGATGGTCTGCATGTCCAGCGGCTTGAGCGTGGCCACGTCGATGACCGTGGCCGTCACGCCTTCGCCTGCCAGTGCGTCCGCGGCGGCGAGCGTCTCCTGCACCATCGCGCCCCAGCTCACCAGCGTGATGTCGCTGCCTTCGCGCAGCGTGAAGCAGGTGTCCAGCGGCAGCGCGGCGCCGTCGTCGGCCACTTCCTGGCGGAACAGGCGGTACAGCCGCGTGGGTTCGAGGAAGATGACCGGGTCCGGATCGGCGATGGCCGCCAGCAGCAGCCCGTACGCGCGCGCGGGCGATGAAGGCACCACCACGCGGATGCCGGGCATATGCGCGAACATCGCCTCCGGGCTTTCGGAATGATGCTCGGGTGCATGGATGCCGGCACCGCACGGCGAGCGCACCACCATCGGACATGACAAGCGCCCGCGCGTGCGATGCCGCATGCGTGCGGCGTGGTTGATGATGTGGTCGACCGCGGGGTAGATAAAGCCGGTGAACTGGATCTCGGCCACCGGCTTGAGCCCCATTGCCGCCATGCCGATCGCCGCGCCGACGATGCCGCCTTCGGCCAGCGGCGTATCCATGACGCGCGCCGCGCCAAAGCGCGCCTGCAGGCCTGCGGTGGCGCGGAACACGCCGCCATTGACGCCGATATCCTCGCCCAGCAGCAGCACATCGGGATCGTGCTCGAGCGCATGGGCCAGCGCCAGGTTGACTGCTTCGACCAGATTGATTTCCGCCATGGTTCGCTCGCTGTGGTCGCCAGGTGAAGGCGCAGGGTTTGCTGGTTATACGTGCGGCGCCAGGAAGCGCCGGGCAATCTCCAGCTGCGCCTGCAATTCGGCCGGCATGGTTGCGTACAGGCAGTCGAACATCGCGGCCGGGTCCGGCTGCGGCACGGCCAGGTAAGTCTCCACGGCCTGCGCCACCTGCTGTGAGCAGGCCTTGACCAGCGCTTCCTCGCGCGCCGCGTCCCACGCGTGCAGCGCCAGCAGGTGCGTGCGCAGCCGCAGCAGCGGCTCTTCCTGCCAGTGCGCCTTGACGCTGGCCTCGTCGCGGTAGCGCGAGGCGTCGTCGGCGGTGGTGTGGTCGCCCAGGCGATAGGTGATGGCCTCGATCAGCGCCGGGCCGCCGCCGTCGCGCGCGCGCGCGATGGCCTCGCCGACGCGGTGCCGCACCGCGACCACGTCGTTGCCGTCGACCTGCTCACCGGGGATGCCGGCGGCAATGGCCTTCTGCGCCAGCGTCTGCGCCGCGGTCTGGCCGCTGCGCGGCATCGAGATTGCCCACTGGTTGTTGTTGATCACGATCACCAGCGGCGCGTGCCACGCGCCGGCCATGTTCATGCCCTCATAGAAATCGCCCTTGGAGGTGCCGCCGTCGCCCAGCAGGCAGACCGCCACGCGCGGCTCGCCGCGCAGCTGGAACGCATAGGCGGCGCCGGCCGCGTGGCAGACCTGGGTGCCGATCGGCACGCAGTTGGCAAAGTCATGCGGCGCCGCCGCAAAGCCGCTGCCGCGTTCGTCGCCGCCCCAGTAGAGCAGGCTCTCGGCCATCGTGACGCCCCGCACAAACTGCGCCGCGTGGTCGCGGTACGAGGGCACCAGCACGTCTTCGGGCCGCATCGCAAAGGCCACGCCCACGCCGATGGCTTCCTGGCCGAGGGCCGAGGCAAAGGTGCCGATCTTGCCGGTGCGCTGCAGCGCAATCGCTTTCAGGTCGAACTGGCGCGTCAGCACCATCGCCTGGTACAGCGGCAGCAGCGCGTCGGGGTTGCTGGCAAGGGGTGGGGGAGGAGAAGTGGGG
>NZ_JBYTAH010000028.1:0-76783 GCF_058787975.1 Cupriavidus sp. FW305-26 | reverse complement strand
GGCTTGGGATCGAGGGTGGCAGCGGGCATGGAAGGCGAAGAAGGCTGGGCTGGCGCACGGGGGCATGGCGGTGCCGGCGCGGGTCAGTCGGGGCCGGCCTTGCTGCGCTGGCCGGCGTGAGACGGCCATTATGCCAAATGACGTGGGGATTACTGGCGCACGGTGGCGTCGGAAGCCGCGGCCGCTTCGGTGGCGACCTCGGCTGCGGATGCCGGTGCGGCGAGCGCTGCCGGTGCCGAGGCGGCCGGCGCCGAGGCGGCGGTCACGGCCGCGGGCGCGGAGGCCGGTTGCGCCTGGGCTTCGCTGGCGGGCTTGCCGGCAGCGTGGCCACTGCGACCCGCTGCGGCGCTGGCCGTTTTCGGCTCGCGGTGGAACTCGCGGCTGGTTTCGCTGGGCAGGCGCTTGCCGCTGGGCAGCGCGCTGACAGCGCCGGGGCGGCGCGGCACGTGGTCGGTGGCGGCCAGCTTCTTTTTCTGCTCTTCAGGCAGCTGCTGGTACTTGTCCCAGGCCTCGGCCTTTTTCTCGGCGGGCAGCGAGCGGGTGATCTGGTAGTTCTCGCGCGCCAGCCGGCGTTGCTGCGGGGTCATCTTGACCCATTCCGCCATGCGCGCCTGCAGCCGGGCCTGCTCGGCCGGGGAGAACTTGGGGTAGCGCTCGGCGATGCGCAGCCACTTGTGGCGGTTCAGTTCCGGCAGGCTGTCCCACAGCGGCTGCAGCGGGGCCAGGATGCGCTGGTTGACCGGGCTCAGATCGGCCCAGGCCGGCCGGGCATTGGTTGCCTGCGCGGCCGCAGGCGCTGTCACCGCCGAAGCCCCCTGGGCATGCGCCGCGGGCGGCAGCAGGCCCCAGCAGGCGGCTGCGCCGGCACCGGCCAGCAGCGCGGCCAGCCGGCGGCGCAAGGCGTCGGGGTGGAATATTGCGCGCGCCATGCTATTGCCCGCGCTTCAGGAATACGTGGAAGCCCTCGTCGGCGTAGGCCGTGGGCGGCAGGTCGTCGAGCAGCATGGCGGCGTCGATATCGGCCAGTTCCTCGATGCGCTTCTGCTCCTGCCAGTGATAGATGCCGATCAGGCCGGCGGCCAGCGCCACCAGCGTCCAGATCAGGCCAAGGCGGCGCAGCCAGGCGCCGGCGCGGTGCAGCGGGGAGCTGTCTTCATCAAACAGCGGGACGTGCGCGCCGGGCATGGCCAGTTGCGGGACCAGCACGGGCGCCTCGGCCTTCTTGCGGGCGACCGCCATCCGGCGCGCAGCGGCGAGCCTTTCGGTGATGTCGGCCGGCAGGTCGTCGGTGCCGGCATCGAGTGCCGCCCGAATCTCTTGGGCAAACCGGCGTTCGCGGATTTCTTTTTCGTTTCTGCTCATAGTCGGACCCCCCGTGCGCGCAGGGCCTGCGCAAGTGTATGCGTGGCACGGGAACAGTGCGTCTTGACGCTGCCTTCGGAGCACCCCATTACGGCGGCGGTTTCGGCGACGTCCATATCTTCCCAGTAACGCATCAGGAATGCCTCGCGTTGACGCGTCGGCAGGCGCTGGATTTCCTGCTCGATGATGTGCATGACCTGGGCGCGCTCGACCTTGTCGGCGCTGCTTTCGGCCGATTCGGAGCCGGCCTGTGCCTCCAGCGTCTCAAGCAGGTCATTGTCGTCGCCGTCGCGGTCGTCGCGCAGGCTGGAAAACAGCGAGACCCAGGTGTTGCGCACCTTCTGGCGGCGGAACCAGTCGTGGATGGTGTTCTGCAGGATGCGCTGGAACAGCGGCGCCAGCTCGGCGGCGCCTTTGTCGCCGTACTTCTCGGCCAGCTTGATCATGGCGTCCTGGACAATGTCCAGCGCGGCGTCGTCGTCGCGGACCGCAAATACGGCCTGCTTGAAGGCGCGGCGCTCGACGCTGGCAAGAAAATCGGACAGTTCCTGGTCGGTGGCCATTCGGGCGGTTGCGGCTCGTTGCTGCGGGACAAATGCCCGGTTCTGGTGAATGTGCTGCGTACGGCCCGTGGCACATTCGAGGTGCTGCGATGCTAGCAAAAAAACGACCCCCTGTACCACTTTGTATTGCTGCAAATACATTGCGGCGCGCAAAAAATCCGCCGCAACTCCGGAAAATCCCTCATGCGCAGGGCAAAAACAACCGTAGACCGCGCTGGTGCATTGCAGTATCATCGTCGGTTCACACGACATCAGTGGTTGTCTCATCCGGCCGCTTATGAGGCGGTCTTCCATGCAGACGCGCACCGCTTGAACCCGAGCCACAAGCCCGGCAGAGAGCATCCAAACAATTTTTTGCCGAAAATTGCAAAGGACTGAAATGAACATGCCCAGCGCGGAATTCTCCCACGCAGACAGCAATTCATCTGCCGCACCCGAAATGATCGGGGCGGAAATTCTCGTTCACGCACTTGCCGAAGAAGGCGTCGAGTACGTCTGGGGCTACCCCGGCGGCGCAGTGCTGTATATCTACGACGAGCTCCACAAGCAAACCAAGTTCGAGCACATCCTGGTGCGCCACGAGCAGGCCGCGGTTCATGCCGCAGACGGCTATGCACGGGCAACCGGCAAGGTGGGCGTGGCGCTGGTGACCTCCGGTCCCGGCGTGACCAATGCCGTCACCGGTATTGCCACCGCGTACCTCGACTCGATCCCGATGGTGGTGATCACCGGCAACGTGCCGACCCACGCCATTGGCCAGGACGCCTTCCAGGAGTGCGACACGGTCGGCATTACCCGCCCGATCGTCAAGCACAACTTCCTGGTGAAGGACGTGCGCGACCTCGCCGCGACCATCAAGAAGGCGTTCTTCATTGCCGCGACCGGCCGTCCGGGCCCGGTGGTGGTGGACATCCCCAAGGATGTCTCGCGCAATGCCTGCAAGTACGAGTACCCCAAGTCGATCGACATGCGCTCGTACAACCCGGTGAACAAGGGCCACTCGGGCCAGATCCGCAAGGCCGTGGCCCTGCTGCAAGGCGCCGAGCGTCCGTATATCTACACCGGCGGCGGCGTGGTGCTGGCCAATGCCAGCGACGAGCTGCGCCAGCTGGCGGCGCTGACCGGCCACCCGGTGACCAACACGCTGATGGGCCTGGGCGCGTTCCCCGGCACCAGCAAGCAGTTCGTCGGCATGCTCGGCATGCACGGCACGTATGAAGCCAACATGGCCATGCAGAACTGCGACGTGCTGATCGCCATCGGTGCCCGCTTCGACGACCGCGTGATCGGCAACCCGGCGCACTTCACCTCGCAGGCGCGCAAGATCATCCATATCGACATCGATCCGTCGTCGATCTCCAAGCGCGTCAAGGTCGACATCCCCATCGTCGGCAACGTCAAGGACGTGCTGCAGGAACTGATCGCCCAGATCAAGGCCAGCGATATCAAGCCCAAGCGCGAAGCGCTCGCCAAATGGTGGGAGCAGATCGAGCAATGGCGTTCGGTGGACTGCCTGAAGTACGACCGCAGCTCCGAGATCATCAAGCCGCAGTACGTGGTGGAAAAGATCTGGGAACTGACCAAGGGCGACGCCTTTATCTGCTCCGACGTCGGCCAGCACCAGATGTGGGCCGCGCAGTTCTACAAGTTCGACGAGCCGCGCCGCTGGATCAATTCCGGCGGCCTGGGCACGATGGGCGTGGGCCTGCCGTACGCAATGGGCATCAAGAAGGCGTTCCCGGAGAAGGAAGTCGTCACCATCACCGGTGAAGGCTCGATCCAGATGTGCATCCAGGAACTGTCGACCTGCCTGCAGTACGACACCCCGGTGAAGATCTGCTCGCTCAACAATGGCTACCTGGGCATGGTGCGCCAGTGGCAGGAGATCGAGTACGACAACCGCTACTCGCACTCCTACATGGACGCGCTGCCCGATTTCGTCAAGCTGGCCGAGGCCTACGGGCACGTCGGCATGCGCGTCGAGAAGACGTCGGACGTCGAGCCGGCGCTGCGCGAGGCGTTCCGCCTGAAGGACCGTACCGTGTTCCTGGACTTCCAGACCGATCCCACCGAAAACGTCTGGCCGATGGTCCAGGCGGGCAAGGGCATTTCCGAAATGCTGCTCGGCGCGGAGGACCTGTAATGCGTCACATCATTTCGGTCCTGCTGGAAAACGAACCGGGCGCGCTGTCGCGCGTGGTGGGCCTGTTCTCGGCCCGCGGCTATAACATCGAGACGCTGACCGTGGCACCCACCGAGGATGCCTCGCTGTCGCGCATGACCATTGTCACCTCCGGCTCGGATGACGTGATCGAGCAGATCACCAAGCACCTGAACCGCCTGGTGGAAGTGGTCAAGGTGGTCGACCTGACCGAAGGCGCGCACATCGAACGCGAGCTGATGCTCGTCAAGGTGCGCGCGGTGGGCAAGGAGCGCGAGGAAATGAAGCGCACCGCCGACATCTTCCGCGGCCGCATCATCGATGTCACCGAGAAGACCTACACCATCGAGCTGACCGGCAACGGCGTCAAGCTCGATGCGTTCCTGGACGCCATCGACCGCACCGCCATCCTCGAGACCGTCCGTACCGGTGGCTCGGGCATCGGCCGCGGCGAGCGCATCCTGAAGGTCTGACCGGGCCCCGGCTCACCCATACGGCTTCACGCAGCATCCCCGGGGCGGCGCGATCCGGACGCACACGATGCGTCCGAGGATGCCGCCCCCCTCATACAAAAGACAGAGATTGAAGGAATCATCATGAAAGTGTTTTACGACAAGGACGCCGACCTCTCCCTGATCAAGGGCAAGAACGTCACCATCATCGGCTATGGCTCGCAGGGCCATGCCCACGCGCTGAACCTGAAGGATTCGGGCGTCAATGTGACGGTCGGCCTGCGCAAGAGCGGCGCGTCGTGGAACAAGGCTGCCAACGCCGGCCTGCAAGTGAAGGAAGTGGCCGAGGCCGTCAAGGGTGCCGACGTGGTCATGATCCTGCTGCCGGACGAGCAGATCGCCGACGTGTACAAGAACGAAGTGCACGACAACATCAAGGAAGGCGCGGCGCTGGCCTTCGCCCACGGCTTCAACGTGCACTACGGTGCCGTGATCCCGCGCGCCGACCTGGACGTGATCATGATCGCGCCGAAGGCCCCGGGCCACACCGTGCGCGCCACGTACACGCAAGGTGGCGGCGTGCCGCACCTGATCGCCGTGCACCAGAACAAGTCCGGCGCCGCCCGTGACATCGCGCTGTCGTACGCCACCGCCAACGGCGGCGGCCGTGCCGGCATCATCGAGACCAACTTCCGCGAAGAAACCGAAACCGACCTGTTCGGCGAGCAGGCCGTGCTGTGCGGCGGTACCGTCGAGCTGATCAAGGCTGGCTTCGAAACCCTGGTGGAAGCCGGCTACGCGCCGGAAATGGCCTACTTCGAGTGCCTGCACGAACTGAAGCTGATCGTCGACCTGATCTACGAAGGCGGCATCGCCAACATGAACTATTCGATCTCCAACAACGCGGAATATGGTGAGTACGTCACCGGCCCGCGCGTGGTGACCGAAGAGACCAAGAAGGCGATGAAGCAGTGCCTGACCGACATCCAGACCGGCGAGTACGCCAAGAGCTTCCTGCTGGAGAACAAGGCCGGCGCCCCGACGCTGATCTCGCGCCGCCGCCTGACGGCCGAGCACCAGATCGAGGAAGTGGGTGCCAAGCTGCGCGCGATGATGCCGTGGATCGCCAAGAACAAGATGGTCGACCAGTCGAAGAACTAAGCTGCATCGCTGTCTGATGGCCCGCGCCGCACGGCGGCGGGCCGAAGCCGTTCAGCGTTCCGTGCCACGCCCTTCTATTATCAGAGGGGAGTCGCGGGACCTGAACGGCTTTTTGTTATGCTTGTCAGACTTTGGGCAAGGCGTGCATTATCCTGCTCCGCGACCACGGGGGCGCCGCCCGATGGCGGCTATTGCCGCCGCCGCGCCGCCTTGCCATGGTCTTGTATCCACCGACACCTGTACTGCATGAACTATCCTCATCCGCTGATCGCCCGTGAAGGCTGGCCGTTCCTGGCCGGCGCCTTTGTCATCTCGCTGCTGGTGCACGCCAGCGCGGGCTTCTGGTGGGCGTTGCCGTTGTGGATCATCACGGTATTCGTGCTCCAGTTCTTCCGCGATCCGCCGCGCCCGATCCCGTCGCAGCCCAACGCGGTGCTGGCCCCCGCGGACGGCCGCATCGTCGTGGTCGAAAAGACCCAGGACCCGTACGCCGGCCGCGAGGCGCTGAAGATCAGCGTCTTCATGAACGTCTTCAACGTGCACTCGAACCGGGTCTCGGTCGATGGCGCGGTCGAGAAGGTCGAATATTTCCCCGGCAAGTTCGTCAACGCCGACATGGACAAGGCCTCGGTCGAGAACGAGCGCAATGCCGTGCTGATCCGGCGCGCTGCGGACGGCCAGCTGGTGACGCTGGTGCAGGTGGCCGGCCTGGTGGCTCGCCGCATCCTGTGCTACACCAAGGTGGGCGACAACCTCTCGCGCGGCCAGCGCTACGGCTTTATCCGCTTCGGCTCGCGCGTGGACGTCTACCTGCCGCTCGATGCGCGTCCGCGCGTGACCATCGGCGAGAAGGTATCGGCCTCGTCGACCATCCTCGCCGAACTCGACGTGAAGTGAGAGACAGCCTGACCGGAGGACTGTGATGGTTGCCTTCCATCGACGTAACAAGCGCAGCAGCAGCGGCAACGTGACCCACCTGCGGCCGTTCCGCCATAACCAGCTGCGCGGCGCCGACGACAACTTCGATGACGAAGCCGCCGACGACCACGACATCGTCTATCAGCGTCCGCGCCGGCGCGGCATCTACCTGCTGCCCAACGCGTTCACCACTGCGGCGCTGTTCGCGGGTTTTTTCGCCATCGTCCAGGCCATGAACATGCGCTTCGATGCGGCGGCCATCGCCATCTTCGCGGCGATGGTGCTGGACGGCATGGACGGGCGCGTGGCGCGCATCACCAATACGCAGAGTGCGTTTGGCGAGCAGTATGACTCGCTGTCGGACATGACCTCTTTCGGGGTTGCGCCGGCGCTGGTGATGTATGAGTGGATCCTGCATGACCTGGGCAAGTGGGGGTGGATCGCAGCCTTTGTCTACTGCACCTGCGCTGCGCTGCGCCTGGCGCGCTTCAACGCCAACATCGGCGTGGTAGACAAGCGCTTCTTCCAGGGCCTGCCCAGCCCGGCCGCCGCCGCGCTGGTCGCGGGCTTCGTCTGGCTGGTGATCGACAACAAGCTGCCGGTCAAGGAGCTGTGGATGCCGTGGGTGGCGTTCGGCATCACGCTGTACGCCGGCCTGTCGATGGTGTCCAACGCGCCGTTCTACAGCGGCAAGGCGCTTGACGTTCGCTACCGCGTGCCGTTCGGCATGATGGTGCTGGTCCTGGTGCTGTTCGTGGTGGTGTCCACCGATCCGCCGGTGGCGCTGTTCGGCCTGTTCGTGGCCTATGCGATCTCGGGCTATGTGCTATGGGCCTGGCGGGCGATGCACGGCAAGCCGGCCATCGAGAAGAAGCAGCGCGAGAACGGCGGCAAGGCTTCTTAGACGTTTCAGGCAGAAGGGCGCTCAGGCGCCCTTCATGCATTTCCGGATTCACAATTGTTTTCATGCCGCGGCCATCAAGGCGTGGCACTCTGCAGTGTTTTCCACTCACCGTCAGGAGGATGTCATGGGCATGTTCGACTTCATCAAGGAAGCGGGAGAAAAGCTGTTCGGCACGGGCGAGGCCAAGGCCGCGCAAGAGGCCGCCGCGGCGGATGCGTCGGCGGAGAAGGTCGATGCCGCCAATCGCGCCGCGGGCGATGCGATCGAGGGCTACATCAGGAAGATGGGCCTGGATGCCACCGGGCTGATGGTGCAGGTGGACGGCTCGCAGGGGCTGGTCACCGTGTTCGGCGTGGCACCGGACCAGGCCACGCGCGAGAAGATCATCCTGTGCGCCGGCAATGTCGAGGGCGTGGACAAGGTCGAGGACAAGATGTCCGTCAACGTCGAATCCGCGGAATCGAGCTGGCATACCGTGGTCAAGGGCGACACGCTGTGGGCGATCTCCCAGGCTGCTTACGGCAACGGTGCCGAGTACAACAAGATCTTCGAGGCCAACAAGCCGATGCTGAGCCACCCGGACAAGATCTACCCGGGCCAGAAGCTGCGCATTCCGCCCAAGGGCTGATCCGTGCCGCTGGCGGGTCCGGGCAATATGGGCTAAACCCTGTATTGCATGGGCGCGCCAACTCGGCTATAGTCGCTGGCATGATTTCGCGCCAAGTTCTAATCGCCCGCACCACCCTAGGTGGCCTACTAGGCCATCAGGTCGGGACGCGCGCGCGCTAAGGACGGACTTACCCCTTAGCGCGAAATCCGCAAGGAATTTTTCCAACGCCCCGGCCTGCTCCATGCACGCCGGGGCGTTTTGCATTCCACAGCCGTGGAGCGCGGAACAGGCGGTAGGCCCCGGACGCAGCATGCCGGGGACAGCACACGACAAGCAATCAGGAGCTCCACAAAATGTCTGACAAACTCATCATTTTCGACACCACCTTGCGTGACGGCGAGCAGTCGCCCGGCGCCTCGATGACCCGCGAGGAAAAGATCCGCATCGCACGCCAGCTGGAACGCCTGAAGGTCGATGTGATCGAGGCCGGTTTCGCGGCGAGCTCCAACGGCGACTTCGAGGCCATCCGCTCGATCGCGCAGGTGGTCAAGGACTCGACCATCTGCTCGCTGGCCCGTGCCAACGACAAGGACATTGCCCGCGCCGCCGAGGCGCTCAAGCCGGCCAACTCGTTCCGCATCCACACCTTCATCGCCACCTCCGCGCTGCACATGGAGAAGAAGCTGCGCATGACGCCGGACGAGGTGTACCAGCAGGCCCGCCTGGCGGTGCGCTTTGCGCGCCAGTTCACCGACGATATCGAGTTCTCGCCGGAAGACGGCAGCCGCTCGGACATGGACTTCCTGTGCCGCGTGCTGGAAGGCGTGATCGCCGAGGGTGCGACCACCATCAACCTGCCGGATACCGTGGGCTATGCCGTGCCGGAAGGCTACGCCGAGCTGATCCGCTCGGTGCGCGAGCGCATTCCCAACTCGGACAAGGCGATCTGGTCGGTGCACTGCCATAACGACCTGGGCATGGCCGTGGCCAACTCGCTGGCCGCCGTCAAGATGGCGGGCGCGCGCCAGATCGAATGCACCATCAACGGCCTGGGCGAGCGCGCCGGCAACACCAGCCTGGAAGAAGTGGTGATGGCGGTGAAGACCCGCCGCGACTATTTCGACCTCGATATCGGCGTGGATACCACGCAGATCGTGCCGGCCTCGAAGCTGGTGTCGCAGATCACCGGTTTCGTGGTGCAGCCGAACAAGGCCGTCGTGGGTGCCAATGCCTTCGCGCATGCCTCGGGCATCCACCAGGATGGCGTGCTCAAGGCGCGCGACACCTACGAGATCATGCGTGCGGAGGATGTGGGCTGGAGCGCCAACAAGATCGTGCTGGGCAAGCTGTCGGGCCGCAATGCCTTCAAGCAGCGCCTGCAGGAGCTTGGCATCGAGCTTGAAAGCGAAACCGAAGTCAACGCCGCCTTCACCCGCTTCAAGGAATTGGCCGACCAGAAGGCCGAGATCTTCGACGAGGACATCGTCGCCATCGTCTCGAACGAGGCCCAGCACGATGCCAACGAGCACTTCCGCTTTATCTCGCTGTCGCAGCGCTCCGAGACCGGTGAGCGCCCGCATGCGCGCGTGGTGTTCAGCATGGACGGCCAGGAGCAGAGCGGCGAGGGCGAGGGCAACGGTCCGGTCGACGCCACCCTGCATGCGATTGAATCACGCGTGTCCAGCGGCGCAGAGATGGTGCTCTATTCGGTGAATGCCATCACCGGCGGCACCGAGGCCCAGGGCGAAGTCACCGTGCGCCTGTCCAAGGCCGGCCGCATCGTCAACGGCGTGGGCACCGACCCGGATATCGTCGCCGCCTCGGCCAAGGCCTACCTGGCCGCGCTGAACAAGCTGCACGACAAGGCTGTGCAAAAGATCAATCCGCAGATCTGACCCAGGCCCCTGCGTAGACGGCGGAAGGCTTACCCGGCCTGAGCGTCCGGACCAGGCCCGCCATTCCCGACCCGGGGATGGCGGGCTTTTTTCATGGCTCAGCGGCGGCGCTCGTCGGGGTCGTACATCGGGTCGGGCGTGATCTGGGTCTGGCGCAGGATGCCGGCGTCGTCGAAATAGAAGTGGTACAGCGACGGCCACACGTCTTCATGGCGGAAGCGGTAGGACCAGACCTCGCGCCGCATCAGCGGGTAGTACTCGACCGGCAGGCGCGTCATGCCGAAATGCTCGGCCACATCCTGCTTGGTCCACGTGCCGACCTGCGCCTTGTACAGTTCCAGCGTGGACAGCACATTGCTGAAGCGGGTCAGGTTGCCGTTGCGGTCGAAGTCGGCACCATAGGCGTACTGGCCCAGCGGCTGCTTGGTGTAGATCCAGCGCGAGGTACCGTCGCGCAGCTGGAACACATCGGTGGGCGGCCCGAACGCAGCCTGTACTGCGGCCTGCGGCTGGCCCACCAGCCTGGTGCCTTCCGGTACCGGCATCAGCGTGGTGCAGGCAGACAGCATGGCGGCGCCCAGCGCCAGCATGAGCCGGCGCGCGCCGTTGGCGATGACAGAATTCATGGCGAACCTCGGTCGATGCGTGGATGGTGAATACCGCAAGTGTAGTGCGGCCTCCGCGCTTGTGTGCGCCGGGCGCTGCTTTTCAGTGGATCTTCCCGCAACCTGGCGCTTTCCTCGCGGAAACGGCAGTCAATGATCGGGCCCGGTGGCATTTGCCCGCAACCGGTCGCTGCCGTACTATCCTGCGCTTTCCGGGAGAGAACATGAAGGTTGCGGCACGGTGGCGTGGATGGCTGGGCGGGTTGTTGCTGGCGGCAGCGGCGGGCGCGTCGGCTCAAGAGCCGATCCGGCTGGGCATGATCGACGGGTTGTCCGGCCCGTTTGCCAACGCGGGCGAAGCCGTGACGCGCAACCTGCGCCTGGCAATCGAGCGCATCAATGCGCGCGGCGGCGTGAAGACCGCCGAGGGTGCGCGGCCCATGGAGCTGGTCACGTTTGACAGCAAGGGCAATGTCGACGAGAGCCTGATCCAGTTGCGGGCCCTGACCGACAAGCGCATTCCCTTTGTCCTGCAGGGCAACAGCTCGGCCGTGGCCGGCGCGCTGGTGTCGGCCATCAACCGCCACAATGCGCGCCAGCCCGACGCGCGCGTGCTGTTCCTGAACTACTCGGCGGTCGATCCCAGCCTGACCAACGAGAACTGCAGCTTCTGGCATTTCCGCTTTGACGCCAGTGCCGACATGCGCATGCAGGCGCTGACCGAGGTGATCCGCCAGGACCAGTCGGTGCGCAAGGTGTACCTGATCGATCAGGACTACAGCTTCGGCCACCAGGTGTCGCGCTCGGCTCGCGAGATGCTGGCGGCGCGCCGGCCGGATATCCAGATCGTGGGCGACGAGTTCCACCCGATCGGCAAGATCAAGGACTTTGCGCCCTATATCGCCAAGATCAAGGCGAGCGGGGCGGACGCAGTCATCACCGGCAACTGGGGCAACGACCTGACGCTGATGGTCAAGGCCGCACGCGAAGGCGGACTGCAGGCCAAGTTCTACACCTTCTATGGCAATGGCCTGGGCGCGCCCGCGGCGATGGGCGATGCCGGCGTGGGCCGCGTGCTGGCGGTGGCCGAGTGGCACCCGAATGTGGGCGGGGCGGCGTCGGACGCGTTCTACCAGCAGTTCCGCGCGCGCTATCCGGAGCCGAAGGACGACTACGTGCACCTGCGCATGCAGATGATGGTGGAAATGCTGGCGCGCGCGATCGAGCAGGCCGGTTCCACCGATGCGGTCAAGGTGGCGGGCGCGCTCGAGAACATGCGCTACGTCAACCAGTTCCACGAGGCCACCGTGCGCGCCGACGACCACCAGGTGCTGCAGCCGCTGTACGTGTCGGTGATGGAGCGCCAGGGCGGGGCAGTGCGCTTCGACAATGAGGGCTCGGGTTATGGCTTCCGTACCGTGCGCAAGCTCAAGGCCGCGCAGACCACGCTGCCCACCACGTGCCGGATGGAGCGCCCCTGAGCGCCAGCGCGCCCGCACGGGCCGCCCGGTATTCCTGCCGTAGCTTTTCGGCTATAATCCGCAGCTGTCGTTGCCTGGCCGTTGGCCCGGTGGCGGCGGTAGCCAGTCAAGACATGGCACGACGCATGCGGCGCATCCCGCGCTGTAGCGTTCGCAAGTGAAAGGAAATCATCATGGCAGTTGCCGATATCAACAAGTCCGAAGTCATCAAGCAGTTCGCACGTGGCGCCAACGACACTGGCAGCCCCGAAGTGCAAGTGGCCCTGCTGACCACCCGCATCAACGAACTGACCCCGCACTTCAAGGCCAACATGAAGGATCACCACAGCCGCCGCGGTCTGCTGCGCATGGTGAGCCGCCGTCGCCGCCTGCTGGACTACCTCAAGTCCAACGACGCCGACCGTTACCGCGCCCTGATCGAAAAGCTGGGCCTGCGCAAGTAAGGTTGCGCCCGATGGCAGCGCGATTCCAGGGTTTGCACGGTTTCGCGTGAGGCCTCGATGCCTGCTTCAGCAATGCTGGGGCAGGCATTTTGCATTTCTGGCGGGGTGAATCGGCCTTGCCCAGAGATGCGGGCAGTTGATGGAGTGATTTTCGCTTCACGCCGCCCGGCGGACATTCTGATTCACCGGGCGCCCGTTGCAGCAAGCTGCGCAACGGAGTAAGTTGTTCTTTTTTTGTTTTCAATACCCCGGACCGGCCAAGGAAACAGGGCTTTGTGTCATTCCAGCACGGCATCGGCAACGCCGGTGCCGTGCTGGAATGGCATAGCACTTCCCTGCGACTGCGACCGGCGACCCGGCAGTTTGCCTGCGGCTGAGAACGCAGGCGTCGCAGGCCGTGCGCGTGTTATTGCGTGATTGCGCGGCCTGCACGCAAGCCAAGGAATGCACATGTCCATGTTCAACAAGATCGTCAAGGAATTCCAGTGGGGCCAGCACACGGTCCGCATGGAAACCGGCGAAATCGCCCGCCAGGCCGGCGGTGCCGTGCTGGTCGATGTGGAAGACACCGTGGTGCTGGCGACCGTGGTCGCCGCCAAGAACCCGAAGCCGGGCCAGGACTTCTTCCCGCTGACCGTCGACTACATCGAGAAGACCTACGCGGCCGGCAAGATCCCCGGCGGCTTCTTCAAGCGTGAAGGCCGTCCGTCGGAAAACGAGACCCTGACCTCGCGCCTGATCGACCGTCCGCTGCGCCCGCTGTTCCCGGAAGGCTTCTACAACGACGTCCAGGTGGTGATCCACGTGGTGTCGCTGAACCCGGAAGTGCCCGCTGACATTCCCGCGCTGATCGGCGCGTCGGCCGCGCTGGCCGTGTCGGGCATCCCGTTCAACGGCCCGGTTGGCGCCGCGCGCGTGGGCTACAAGGATGGCCAGTACCTGCTCAACCCGACCCGCTCGCAGCTCGCCACCTCGGACCTGGACCTGGTGGTCGCCGGTACCGAGCGCGCCGTGCTGATGGTGGAATCGGAAGCCAACCAGCTGTCGGAAGACGTCATGCTGGGCGCCGTGGTCTATGGCCATGAGCAAATGCAGATCGCGATCAACGCCATCCATGAGCTGGTGCGCGAAGGCGGCAAGCCCGAGTGGGACTGGGCCCCGGCCGCCAAGAACGAGCCGCTGATCGCCAAGGTCACCGAAGTTGCGCTGCCGCTGCTGCAGGAAGCCTACCAGCTGCGCCAGAAGTCGGCCCGCAGCCAGAAGCTGAAGGAAGTAAACGCCAACGTGGCGGCCGCGCTGGCAGCCGCCGGCGTGGAAGCCGACAAGGTGGAAGTCGGCAACATCATGTTCGACCTCGAAGCCAAGATCGTGCGCGGCCAGGTGCTGGCCGGCGAGCCGCGTATCGACGGCCGCGACACCCGCACGGTGCGCCCGATCGAGATCCGCTCGTCGGTGCTGCCGCGCGCGCACGGCTCGGCGCTGTTCACCCGTGGTGAAACGCAGGCGCTGGTGGTGGCCACGCTCGGCACCAAGAGCGACGAGCAGATCATCGACGCACTGGCCGGCGAATACCGCGACCGCTTCATGCTCCACTACAACATGCCCCCGTTCGCCACCGGTGAAACCGGCCGCGTGGGCAGCCCGAAGCGCCGTGAAATCGGCCACGGCCGCCTGGCCAAGCGCGCACTGATCCCGGTGCTGCCGAAGGACGATGAATTCGCCTACACCATCCGCCTGGTTTCGGAAATCACCGAATCCAACGGCTCGTCGTCGATGGCTTCGGTCTGCGGCGGCTGCCTGGCGCTGATGGACGCCGGCGTTCCGGTCAAGGCACACGTGGCCGGCGTGGCCATGGGCCTGATCCTGGAAGGCAACAAGTTTGCCGTGCTGACCGACATCCTGGGCGATGAAGATCACCTGGGCGACATGGACTTCAAGGTGGCGGGTACCGACAACGGCATCACCGCGCTGCAGATGGACATCAAGGTCCAGGGCATCACCAAGGAGATCATGCAGGTCGCGCTGGCGCAGGCCCGTGAAGGCCGCCTGCACATCCTGCACAAGATGCAGGAAGCGATGGGCCACGCCCGCACCGAACTGTCGGCGCACGCTCCGCGCATGATCACCATGAAGATCCATCCGGACAAGATCCGCGAAGTGATCGGCAAGGGCGGCTCGACCATCCAGGCGCTGACCAAGGAAACCGGCACCACCATCGACATCCAGGAAGACGGCACGATCACGATCGCGTCGACCTCGACCGACGGCATGGCCGAAGCCAAGCGCCGCATCGAGGGCATCACCGCGGAAGCCGAAGTGGGCAAGATTTACGCCGGTACCGTGCTGAAGCTGCTGGACTTCGGCGCCATCGTCAACATCCTGCCGGGCAAGGATGGCCTGCTGCACATCTCGGAAATCGTCAACGAGCGTGTCAAGGACATCAAGGACTGGCTGAAGGAAGGCCAGCAGGTCCGCGTCAAGCTGATCCAGGCTGACGAGAAGGGCCGCCTGCGCCTGTCGCTGAAGGCCGCGCTGACCGAAGAGGGCGGCAGCATCAGCCCGATCAACGCCGGCGAAGCCGCCGCGCCGGCGGCTCCGGCCGAAGGCTCGGAACAGCAGTAAAGCCAGCGGGGCAGGATTGCCCGCAGGTGCCGCCGCAAGGTGGCGCCGCCAAAAAAACGGCTGGACGATGTCCAGCCGTTTTTTTGTTTACACTGCCGGCAACCCTATCGAGCCAAGGCTCACACCGACCCTGGCGCGACGCATCGTCGACCCGCGCCAAGACAAGTACAAGGAGCAGAGCAGCATGCAAGCCATCGAGATCCGCGAATACGGTGCCCCCGAAGTCCTCCAGCTGACCGAGCGTCCCGACCCGGTTGCGGGGGCGGGCGAGGTCCTGATCCGCGTGGCTGCCGCCGGCGTCAACCGTCCGGACGTATTCCAGCGCACCGGCAACTACCCCGTGCCGCCGGGCGCTTCGGACCTGCCCGGCCTGGAAGTGGCGGGCGTGGTGGTGGGCGGCGACCTGTCGCATGCCGACAACCGCTTCGGCCTGAAGGTGGGCGACCGCGTCTGCGCGCTGGTGCAGGGCGGCGGCTACGCACAGCTGTGCACGGCGCCGCTGGCACAGGTCCTGCCCGCGCCGCAAGGCCTGAGCGATATCGAGGCCGCGGCGCTGCCCGAGACCTTCTTCACCGTCTGGAGCAATGTGTTCGACCGCGGCTGCCTGGGCCAGGGCCCGCGCGGCAAGGATGAGACCCTGCTGATCCAGGGCGGCTCCAGCGGCATCGGCACGACCGCGATCCAGATCGCCAAGGCGCTGGGCTACAAGGTGTTTGTCACCGCCGGCACCGATGAGAAATGCAAGGCCTGCGAAGACCTGGGCGCCGATCGCGCGATCAACTACAAGACGCAGGACTTCGTCGCCGAGGTGTCGGCGCTGACCGGCGGCAACGGTGTCGATGTGATCCTCGACATGGTTGCCGGCCCGTACCTGGCGCGCGAGCTGAAGTGCATCGCCGACGATGGCCGCATCGTCATCATTGCGCTGCTGGGTGGCGCCAAGGCCGAGATCCCGCTGGGCGATATCCTGCGCCGGCGCATCACCGTGACCGGCTCCACGCTGCGTCCGCGCCCGGCATCGTTCAAGGGCAAGATCGCCGCGGCACTGCACGAGCAGGTGTGGCCGCTGCTGGCCGCCGGCAGGATCAAGCCGGTGATCCACGAGGTGTTCCCGGCCGCGCAGGCGGCCGATGCGCATCGCCTGATGGAGTCGAGCGAGCATATCGGCAAGATCGTGCTGACCTGGTAAGGCACATCGAGCGTTGCATGTGGCCAATGCTGCCGCCCGCCGCCATCGGGCGGCGGTAGCGCCGTGCCCCCGCCACAAGCTACAATAGCGGGTTTGATTTGGGAGGGGCACTTCGTGAGACAAAAGCTCGTCATCGGCAATTGGAAGATGCATGGCAGCCTGGCTGCAAACGCGGCGCTGCTGGAGGGCATCAAGGCTGGCGCGGCCAAGGCGACGCTGGCGGTCTGCGCGCCGTTCCCCTATCTTGCACAATGCCAGGCGTTGCTGAATGGCTCGCAAGTGGCCTGGGGCGCACAAGATGTGTCGGCAGAGGCGCGCGGCGCCTTCACCGGTGAAGTCTCGGCATCGATGGTGGGTGAGTTTGGCTGCACTTATGTGCTGGTCGGCCACTCGGAGCGCCGCACCTATCATGGCGAAACCGACCAGACCGTCGCGGCCAAGGCGCTGCGCGCGCTGGAATTCGGCATCGTCCCGGTAGTCTGCGTGGGTGAAACACTGGCCCAGCGCGAGGCGGGCGAAACCGAAGCGGTGGTCGGCAGGCAGCTGCAGGCCGTGCTGGACGCGCTGACGGTGGAGCAGCTGAGCCGCGTGGTGTTGGCCTATGAGCCGGTCTGGGCGATCGGCACCGGCAAGACCGCCACCAGCGAGCAGGCGCAGGCGGTGCACGCGTTCTTGCGCGGCCAGGTTGCCGCGCGCGACGCGGGCGTGGCCGAGCGTATGGCCATCCTGTACGGCGGCAGCGTCAAGCCGGACAATGCGGCCGAACTGTTTTCCATGACCGATATCGACGGGGGCCTGATTGGCGGCGCCTCGCTGAAGTCGGCAGATTTTCTCGCGATCGGCAACGCCTGAATGCCGGCCGTTCCGATCGACCGATCAGGCAAGTAACCAGCCAGTAAGGCTTATCTAAATCAAATGGCAATCTTCAAGACTTTGTTGGTGGTGCTGCAGGTGTTGTCGGCGCTGGGCGTGATTGGCCTGGTGCTGATCCAGCATGGCAAGGGCGCCGATGTCGGCGCGGCATTCGGTTCGGGTGCCTCGGGCAGCCTGTTCGGTGCCACCGGCTCGGCAAACTTCCTGTCGCGCACCACCGCCGTGCTGGCCACGCTGTTCTTCGTCTGCACGCTGGCGCTGACGCTGCTGGGCAACTACAAGCCGGCTGCATCGCTGGGCGTGATGGGCGCGGCGCCGGCTTCGGCGCCCGCAGTGGCAGGTGCTTCGGCTCCCGCTGCAGCCCCGGCAGCGGCCGCTGATGCATCAGCGCCGGCAGCTCCCGCTGTACCGAAATAATCCGTAAGCCTTGCGGCGGATTCCTGAGTTTTTTTGCAGTTGTGCGTTGAACAAAGCAAGAAATCTGGGTTAGAATGCAAGGCTTGAAACGATTCCCCAGCGATGGGTTCCGAGCAAAGACGAAAGCCTCTGCAACGGACCTGAAGGGCCTGAAAACCCGGCGCCAGGCAATATTGTTTCTCCCCCAGCCGACGTGGTGAAATTGGTAGACACGCTATCTTGAGGGGGTAGTGGCGAAAGCTGTGCGAGTTCGAGTCTCGCCGTCGGCACCAAACAACTTGATCGGAGTCCCTGGCCGGGCAATGCACCCGAGCGTGGGGCTCCGGCAGTCCGCAAGGCGGCGCGCCATGAGGCTCATGGCTTAGCGCCTGGGGTGGGCAACAGGACGCCGCTTCAGCTGGTGCTGTTGACAACATTCCAGATAAGGCTGGCCGTACCTTGAATCTCGAAGCCTACTTCCCCGTTCTCATCTTCATCATCTTCGGTGTCGTGCTTGGCGTGGCGCTGATGTCGATCGGTCGGATCCTCGGTCCGAACAAGCCCGATCCCGCGAAGCTGTCGCCGTACGAGTGCGGCTTCGAAGCGTTCGAGGACGCGCGCATGAAGTTCGATGTGCGCTACTACCTCATCGCCATCCTGTTTATCCTGTTCGACCTCGAAACCGCCTTCCTGTTTCCGTGGGGTGTCGCCCTGAGGGATATCGGCTGGCCGGGTTTCATCGCCATGGGCGTGTTTCTGCTGGAATTCATCGTGGGCTTCGTCTACATCTGGAAAAAGGGCGCGCTCGATTGGGAGTGATGTGAAATGGCAATCGAAGGCGTTCTCAACGAAGGCTTTGTCACGACTACCGCTGACAAGCTGATCAACTGGACCCGCACCGGGTCGCTGTGGCCGATGACTTTCGGCCTGGCCTGCTGTGCCGTGGAAATGATGCATGCCGGCGCCGCGCGCTACGACATGGACCGCTTCGGCGTGATTTTCCGCCCGTCGCCGCGCCAGTCGGACGTGATGATCGTGGCCGGCACGCTGTGCAACAAGATGGCCCCCGCGCTGCGCAAGGTCTACGACCAGATGGCAGAACCGCGCTGGGTGATCTCGATGGGCTCGTGCGCCAATGGCGGCGGTTACTACCACTACTCGTACTCGGTGGTGCGTGGCTGCGACCGCATCGTGCCGGTGGATATCTACGTGCCGGGCTGCCCGCCGACGGCCGAGGCGCTGATCTACGGCGTGATCCAGCTGCAGAACAAGATCAAGCGCACCAACACCATCGCGCGCAAGGGCTGAAATGGCGAAGCTTGACATCCTGAAGGCCGCGCTCGAGAAAGCTCTCGGCAAGCGCGTGCAGAACCTGATCGAGGCGACCGGCGAACTGACGCTGATCGTCAAGGCCGACGACTACCTCGAAGTTGCCCGCATCCTGCGCGACGATCCGTCGCTGCGCTTCGAGCAGCTGATCGACCTGTGCGGCGTGGACTATTCCGAGTACGGCGACGGTGCCTGGGACGGCCTGCGCTTTGCCGCGGTTTCGCAGCTGCTGTCGATCACCCACAACTGGCGCCTGCGCGTGCGCGTGTTCGCCCCGGACGATGATTTCCCGGTGCTGCCGTCGCTGATCGACGTGTGGAACGGCGTCAACTGGTTCGAGCGTGAAGCCTTCGATTTCTACGGCATCGTGTTCGACGGCCATCCGGACCTGCGCCGCATCCTGACCGACTACGGTTTCGTCGGCCATCCGTTCCGCAAGGATTTCCCGGTCTCGGGCTTCGTCGAGATGCGCTACGACCCGGAGCAGAAGCGGGTCATCTACCAGCCGGTCACGATCGAGCCGCGCGAAATCACCCCGCGCGTGATCCGCGAGGACAACTACGGCGGCTTGCACTGATAACGCGCCATGGCAGACATCAAGAACTACACCCTGAACTTCGGCCCGCAACACCCGGCTGCGCACGGCGTGCTGCGCCTGGTGCTGGAGCTGGACGGCGAAGTCATCCAGCGCGCCGACCCCCATATCGGCCTGCTGCACCGTGCCACCGAGAAGCTGGCCGAGCAGAAGACCTGGATCCAGAGCGTGCCGTACATGGACCGACTCGACTATGTGTCGATGATGGTCAACGAGCACGCCTACGTGATGGCGATCGAGCGCCTGCTGGGCCTGGAAGTGCCGGTGCGCGCGCAGTACATCCGCGTGATGTTCGACGAGATCACCCGCCTGCTGAACCACCTGATGTGGATCGGCTCGCACGCGCTGGACGTGGGCGCGATGGCGGTGTTTCTGTACGCCTTCCGCGAGCGCGAGGACATGTTCGACATGTACGAGGCGGTGTCGGGCGCGCGCATGCACGCGGCCTACTACCGTCCGGGCGGCGTCTACCGCGACCTGCCTGACACGATGCCGCAATATCGTGCCTCCAAGGTACACAACGAGCGCGCCATCAAGGCCATGAACGAGGCGCGTTCGGGCTCGCTGCTGGACTTCATCGAGGACTTCACCAACCGGTTCCCGAAGTACGTCGACGAATACGAGACGCTGCTGACCGACAACCGGATCTGGAAGCAGCGCCTGGTGGATATCGGCGTGGTCAGCCCGGAACGTGCGCTGCAGATGGGCTTTACCGGCCCGATGCTGCGTGGCTCCGGCATCGAGTGGGACCTGCGCAAGAAGCAGCCGTACGAGGTGTACGACAAGCTGGACTTCGACGTGCCGGTGGGCGTGGGCGGCGACTGCTACGCGCGCTACCTGGTGCGCGTGGAAGAGATGCGCCAGTCCAACCGCATCATCAGGCAGTGCGTGGAATGGCTGCGCCGCAACCCGGGTCCGGTGATCACCGACAACCACAAGGTGGCGCCGCCCTCGCGCGTGGACATGAAGTCCAACATGGAAGAACTGATCCACCACTTCAAGCTGTTCACCGAAGGCATGCACGTGCCGGAAGGCGAAGCGTATGCAGCGGTGGAGCATCCGAAGGGCGAATTTGGCATCTACGCGATCTCGGACGGGGCCAACAAGCCGTACCGCCTGAAGATCCGTGCACCTGGTTTCCCTCACCTGGCCGCGCTCGACGAAATGGCCAAGGGACACATGATTGCTGACGCGGTAACGATCATCGGCACGCAAGACATCGTCTTCGGCGAGATCGACCGCTAATCACGGACCGCCGGCCCGGACGACGATCCGGGCGCTTTCCGCGGCGCTCCCCAGGGGGAGCGGGCGGAAGACCCGCGGCGGACCGGTACGGCCTCAGGCCTGCCGGCGGAACGGGCAGCGACGGCTGCAAACCTGCGGAAGGGAACGCCCGGTGGCGCTGCCTGACGCCGTTTTACTGCAATGACCATGCTATCAGCAGAAGCTCTCAAGGAAATCGATCGCGCGATCGCGAAGTATCCGGCCGACCAGAAGCAGTCGGCCGTGATGGCGGCGCTTGCCGTGGCGCAGGGCGAGGTGGGCTGGGTTTCCCCCGAAGTCATGCAGTTCGTCGCCAGCTATCTCGAGATGCCGCCCGTGTGGGTGGAAGAGGTGGCGACCTTCTACAACATGTATGACACCAAGCCGGTGGGCAAATTCAAGCTCGCCGTCTGCACCAACCTGCCGTGCGCCCTGTCGGGCGGCGAGCGGGCCGGCGAGTACCTGAAGCGCAAGCTCGGGATCGACTACAACGAGACCACCGCTGACGGCTGCTTCACCCTGAAAGAGGGCGAGTGCATGGGCGCTTGCGGCGACGCGCCGGTGATGATCGTCAACAACACCCGCATGTGCAGCTTCATGAGCGACGACAAGCTCGACGCGCTCGTCGACGAGCTGAAAGCCGAAGCTGCCAAGGGGGGCAAGTAACATGACCAGTCTGCACGACCGCCATATCCAGCCGCTGATCCTGGCCGGCCTGGACGGCAAGAATTGGCACCTGGAAGACTACGTCAAGCGTGGCGGCTACCAGCAACTGAAGCGCATTCTGACCGAGAAGATCCCGCCCGAGCAGGTGATCGCCGACGTCAAGGCCTCGGGCCTGCGGGGCCGCGGCGGTGCGGGCTTCCCGACCGGCCTGAAGTGGAGCTTCATGCCGCGCACGTTCCCGGGGCAGAAATACCTGGTCTGCAACACCGATGAAGGCGAGCCCGGCACGTTCAAGGACCGCGACATCATCCGCTACAACCCGCACTCGCTGATCGAAGGCATGGCCATCGGCGCATATGCGATGGGCATCACCGTGGGCTACAACTACATCCACGGCGAGATCTGGAACGAGTACAAGATCTTCGAGGAAGCGCTCGAAGAGGCGCGCGCTGCCGGCTTTCTGGGCGACAACATCCTGGGTTCGGGCTTCGATTTCCAGCTGCACGCGCACCACGGCTACGGCGCCTATATCTGCGGCGAGGAAACCGCGCTGCTCGAATCGCTGGAAGGCAAGAAGGGCCAGCCGCGTTTCAAGCCGCCTTTCCCGGCCAGCTTTGGCCTGTACGGCAAGCCGACCACCATCAACAACACGGAAACGTTTGCCGCGGTGCCGTTCCTGCTGGCCGTCGGCCCCGAGAACTACCTGAAGCTGGGCAAGCCGAACAACGGCGGCACCAAGATCTTCTCGATCTCGGGTGACGTCGAACGTCCCGGCAATTACGAGATCCCGCTGGGAACGCCGTTCGCCAAGCTGCTGGAGCTCGCCGGCGGCATGCGCGGCGGCAAGCGCATCAAGGCGGTGATCCCGGGCGGTTCGTCCGCGCCGGTGGTGCCGGGCGACCTGATGATGGCGTCCGACATGGACTACGACTCGATCGCCAAGGCCGGCTCGATGCTGGGCTCGGGCGCTGTGATCGTGATGGACGAGACGCGCTGCATGGTCCGCTCGCTGCTGCGCCTGTCGTACTTCTATTTTGAGGAATCGTGCGGCCAGTGCACGCCGTGCCGTGAAGGCACCGGCTGGCTCTACCGCATGGTCAATCGCATCGAACACGGAGAGGGGCGCCAGGAAGACCTGGACCTGCTCAACAACGTCGCGGAAAACATCATGGGCCGCACCATCTGCGCGCTCGGCGATGCCGCGGCGATGCCGGTCCGCGGCATGCTCAAGCACTACTGGAAAGAGTTCGAATATCACGTCGAACACAAGCAGTGCATGGTTCCGGCCTACATCTAAGCGTGGCAGAACATGGTTGAACTAGAGATCGACGGCAAGAAGGTTGAGGTTGCTGAAGGCAGCCTGGTGATGGAAGCAGCCCGCAAGCTGGGCACCTACATCCCGCACTTCTGCTACCACCGCAAACTGTCCATCGCGGCCAACTGCCGCATGTGCCTGGTCGAGGTCGAAAAGGCCCCGAAGGCGCTGCCTGCCTGCGCCACGCCGGTGACCCCCGGCATGAAGGTCTTCACCAATTCGGAGAAGGCGGTCAAGGCGCAGAAGTCCGTGATGGAATTCCTGCTGATCAACCACCCGCTCGACTGCCCGATCTGCGATCAGGGCGGCGAATGCCAGCTGCAGGACCTGGCCGTGGGCTACGGTGCCTCGGAGTCGCGCTACAAGGAAGAGAAGCGCGTGGTGTTCCACAAGAACGTGGGCCCGCTGATCTCCATGGAGGAGATGACCCGCTGCATCCACTGCACCCGCTGCGTGCGCTTCGGCCAGGAAGTGGCCGGCGTGATGGAGCTGGGCATGCTGGGCCGCGGCGAGCATTCGGAAATCACCACCTTCGTCGGCAAGACCGTCGACTCGGAACTGTCGGGCAACATGATCGACCTGTGCCCGGTCGGCGCGCTGACCAGCAAGCCGTTCCGCTACTCGGCCCGCACCTGGGAACTGGCACGCCGCAAGTCGGTGTCGCCGCACGACGGCCTGGGCGCTAACCTGGTGGTGCAGACCAAGAACCAGCGCGTGATGCGCGTGCTGCCGCTGGAAAACGAAGACATCAACGAGTGCTGGATCTCCGACAAGGACCGCTTCTCGTATGAAGGCCTGAACAGCGCCGACCGCCTGACCCGCCCGCTGCTGAAGCAGGGCGGCGAATGGATGGAAACCGACTGGCAGACCGCGCTCGAATATGTGGCCAACGGCCTCGCCAGCATCAAGCGCGATCATGGCGCCGACCAGATCGCCGCGCTGGCCAGCCCGCACAGCACGCTGGAAGAGCTGTTCCTGCTGGGCAAGCTGATGCGCGGCCTGGGCAGCGACAATGTCGACTTCCGCCTGCGCCAGACCGATTTCTCGGCGGCACTGAAGGGCGCGCCGTGGCTGGGCATGCCGGTGGCCGACGTGACCACCCTGCAACGCGTGCTGGTGATCGGCTCGTCGCTGCGCAAGGATCATCCGCTGCTGGCCTCGCGCCTGCGCCAGGCCACCAAGAAGGGTGCCCGCGTGGCGGTGCTGGGTGCCGGCGGTGAAGACCTGCTGATGCCGCTGGCCGCCCGCATCGACGTGGCGCCGTCCGGCTGGACCGCGGCGCTCGCCGGCGTGGCCCGTGCCGTGGCTGCCGCCAAGGGCGTCGCTGCCCCGGCCGGCACTGAAGGTTTCGACGGTGGCGAAGCCGCTGGCAAGGTGGCGGAAGCGCTGCTGTCGGGCGAGCGCCGTGCGGTGTTCCTCGGCAACGAGGCCGTGCGCCATCCGCAGTTCTCGGCGCTGCACGCGCTGGCACAGTGGATCGCCACCGAAACCGGTGCGACGCTGGGCTTCCTGATCGAAGCCGCCAATACCGTCGGCGGCTATGTCGCCGGCGCGCTGCCCAGGCAGGGCGGCGCCAATGCGCAGGCGATGCTGGACACGCCGCGCAAGGCCTACATCCTGCTGAACACCGAACCCGAGTTCGACGCCGCCGACCCGCGCAAGGCGCTGGCCGCGCTGGCCCAGGCCGGCACGGTGGTGGTGCTGTCGCCGTTCCGTTCGGAAGCGGCCATGCAGTACGCCGACGTGATCCTGCCGGTGACGCCGTTCACGGAAACCGCCGGCACCTTCGTCAACTGCGAAGGCAAGCCGCAGAGCTTCAACGGCGTGGTGCGCGCGCTGGGCGAATCGCGTCCGGGCTGGAAGGTGCTGCGCGTGCTGGGCAACCTGCTGGACGTGGCCGGCTTCGACTACGAAACCGCCGAATCGGTGCGTGCCGAAGTGCTGTCGGCCCCGGTCGATGCGCAGCTGGACAACGCCACCGACGCGCCGATCCGCGTGGCCGCCGCTGCCGCCAACGGCATCGAACGCATTGCCGATGTGCCGATCTACCACGCCGATCCGATCGTGCGCCGCGCCGAGTCGCTGCAGCTGAGCGCTGCCGCGCGCCGCGCCATGCAGATCGCGCTGCCGGCCGACCTGTTCGCCAGCCTTGGCATCCAGTCCGGCGATCCGGTGCGGGTCACGCAAGGGCAGGGCAGCGTGGTGCTGCCGGCCGTGCTCGAAGCCACGCTCCCGGCCAACACCGTGCGCGTGCCGGCGGCGACGCCGGCGGCCATGAGCCTGGGCGCGATGTACGGCACGGTCACCGTAGAGAAGGCCATTGACCTGGCGCCGGCCACCGGCACCGTGGCCACGGCGTAAGAACAAGAGCGAGAACAAGACATGATTGACTGGATTACCTCGCAAGGACAGGGCCTGCTGGGTGCCTACTGGACGCCGCTGTGGATCCTGATTCGCGCCGTGATCATCGTGGTGCCGCTGCTGCTGTGCGTGGCTTACCTGATCCTGTGGGAGCGCAAGCTGATCGGCTGGATGCACGTCCGTATCGGCCCGAACCGCGTGGGTCCGCTGGGCCTGCTGCAGCCGATTGCCGACGTGCTGAAGCTGCTGCTCAAGGAAGTCATGATGCCCACGCAGGTCAGCCGGGGCATGTACCTGATTGCCCCGCTGATGGTGCTGATGCCCGCCGTGGCGGTCTGGGCCGTGATTCCGTTCCAGGCTGAAGTGGTGCTGGCGGATGTGAACGCCGGTCTGCTGTACGTGATGGCGATCAGCTCGGTGGGCGTGTACGGCGTGATCCTGGCAGGCTGGGCCTCGAACTCCAAGTACGCCTTCATCGGCGCCATGCGTGCCGCGGCCCAGATGGTGTCGTATGAAATCGCCATGGGCTTTGCGCTGGTGACGGTGCTGATGGTTGCCGGCAGCCTGAACCTGTCGGCCATCGTCAACGGCCAGAACACCGGCTACTTTGCCGACATGGGCATCAACATCCTGTCGTGGAACTGGCTGCCGCTGCTGCCGATGTTCGGCGTCTACTTCATCTCGGGCGTGGCCGAAACCAACCGCCACCCGTTCGACGTGGTGGAAGGCGAGTCGGAAATCGTGGCCGGCCACATGATCGAGTATTCGGGCATGGGCTTCGCGCTGTTCTTCCTGGCCGAGTACATCAACATGATCATCATCTCGACGATGACCGCGCTGATGTTCCTGGGCGGCTGGGCGCCCCCGATCGACAGCGTGCTGACCAACGCGATCCCGGGCTTCTTCTGGCTGGTGATCAAGGTATTCCTGCTGCTGTCCGTCTTCATCTGGATCCGTGCCTCGTTCCCGCGCTACCGCTATGACCAGATCATGCGCCTGGGCTGGAAGGTGTTCATCCCCCTGACGGTGGCGTGGCTGATCATCGTGGCGATCTGGATCAAGTCGCCCTGGAACATCTGGCACTGAACGGCCAAACGACGGTGCGCGCCGGGGCGCGCGCCGTGTGGAAATACTAGGAAGCATCATGCTGCTCGCCATCAAGGACTTCTTCAACAGCCTGCTCCTGAAGGAACTCTTCAAGGGCATGGCCCTGACCGGCCGCTATCTCTTCGCGCGCAAGATCACCGTCCAGTTCCCGGAAGAGAAAACGCCGATCTCGCCGCGCTTCCGTGGTCTGCACGCGCTGCGCCGCTACCCCAACGGGGAAGAGCGCTGCATCGCCTGCAAGCTGTGCGAGGCGGTGTGCCCGGCGCTGGCCATCACGATCGAGTCCGACGCGCGCGCCGACGGCACGCGCCGCACGACCCGCTATGACATCGACCTGACCAAGTGCATCTTCTGCGGTTTCTGCGAAGAGGCCTGCCCGGTCGACGCCATCGTGGAAACGCAGATCCTGGAGTACCACGGCGAGAAGCGCGGCGACCTGTACTTCACCAAGGACATGCTGCTGGCAGTGGGCGACCGCTACGAGCCGCAGATCGCCGCAGCGAAGGCTGCCGACGCAAAGTATCGCTAAGCCGAAGCAGCGACAGAAGTAACGACCGGTTCGCGGCTGCCGCAAGCAGCAGACCTGGCAGCCGCCGCCACCGAATTGAATGCGGTCCCTGCAATGCAAGGGACCAATGCAAGGATGCCGCAGGAGCGGGCCACCCGAGGGGGTGGCTTGTGCCGGACGGCCCAGAGAGGATCCGATAGGGACCATGGAACTCACGACCACCATCTTCTACGTCTTTGCGCTGGTGCTGGTGCTCTCCGCACTGAAAGTCATCACTGCGAAGAACCCGGTGCATTCCGCACTGTTCCTCGTGCTGTCGTTCTTCACGGCGGCGGCGATCTGGATGCTGCTCAAGGCGGAATTCCTCGCCATCCTGCTGGTGCTGGTCTATGTCGGCGCGGTGATGGTGCTGTTCCTGTTCGTGGTGATGATGATCGACATCGACATCGAGCACCTGCGGCGGGACTTCTGGACCTACGTGCCGATGGCCTCGGTGGTGGGCGCGCTGATCATCGCCGAGATGGCGATCGTGCTGGTGCGCAACTTTATCGGCACCACCACGCCGGTGGCCACCAACGGTTCGCAGGACCCGGGCTACTCGAACACCGCCGCGCTCGGCAAGCTGATCTACACCGACTATATCTACGCCTTCGAAGTGGCCGGCATCATCCTGCTGGTGGCGATCATCGCCGCCGTGGCGCTGACCCTGCGCCGCCGCAAGGACGTCAAGGCCCAGGACGTGTCGGCGCAGCTGCGCACCCGCCGCGACGAGCGCGTGCGCCTGGTGCCGATGCAGTCCGAAGGCCAGACCCAGCAGACGGAAGCCGCGGCTGCCGCCAATAAGAACTAAAGCCCGGAGAAATCGCTGTGCTCTCTCTCGCTCATTTCCTCGTGCTCGGTGCGATCCTGTTTGCGATCAGCATCGTCGGCATCTTCCTGAACCGCAAGAACGTGATCGTGCTGCTGATGGCGATCGAACTGATGCTGCTTGCGGTGAACATCAACTTCGTCGCCTTCTCGCATTACCTGGGCGACCTGGCTGGTCAGGTTTTCGTTTTCTTCATCCTCACGGTGGCCGCCGCCGAGTCGGCAATCGGTCTCGCCATCCTGGTTGTGCTGTTCCGCAACCTGGATACGATCAACGTGGACGACATGGACACCCTCAAGGGCTGATCCGTGGCGCACTACGCAGATACCCAAGACTCACCGACCGCACACCACTAAGCGTCCTATGGCAACCACGCTCAACCCCAACCTGCTGCTTGCGATCCCGCTGGCGCCGCTAGTCGGCTCCGCGATCGCCGGCCTGTTCGGTACCAAGTTCTTTGACCTGTTTTCCTCGGAGTCGCGCGGCGGCCGGATGGTGGCCCACACCTCGACGATTCTGGGCGTGGCCATTGCCTGCGTGCTGTCGGTGATGGTGCTGCTCGACGTCATGAACGGCGCCGGCTACAACGGCACCGTCTATGAGTGGATGGCCATCGGCAGCCTGAAGATGGAGGTCGGCTTCCTGGTCGACTCGCTGACCGCGATGATGATGGTGGTGGTTACCTTTGTCTCGCTGATGGTGCACATCTACACCGTCGGCTACATGGACGGGGACCCCGGCTACAACCGCTTCTTCGCCTACATCTCGCTGTTCACCTTCTCGATGCTGATGCTGGTGATGAGCAACAACTTCCTGCAGCTGTTCTTCGGCTGGGAAGCGGTGGGCCTGGTGTCGTACCTGCTGATCGGCTTCTGGTACACCCGCCCGACGGCGATCTTCGCCAACCTGAAGGCGTTCCTGGTCAACCGCGTCGGCGACTTCGGCTTTATCCTGGGCATCGGCCTGCTGCTGGCCTATGCCGGCAGCATGAACTACACCGAAGTATTCGCCGCGCGCGACCAGCTGGCGACCGTGATCTTCCCGGGCACCGACTGGCTCATGATCACCGTGGCCTGCATCTGCCTGTTCATCGGCGCGATGGGCAAGTCGGCGCAGTTCCCGCTGCACGTCTGGCTGCCTGACTCGATGGAAGGCCCGACCCCGATCTCGGCGCTGATCCACGCGGCAACGATGGTGACCGCCGGCATCTTCATGGTGGCACGCATGTCGCCGCTGTTCGAGCTGTCGGATACGGCGCTGTCCTTCGTGCTGGTGATCGGTGCCATCACGGCGCTGTTCATGGGCTTCCTGGGCATCATCCAGAATGACATCAAGCGCGTGGTCGCTTACTCGACCCTGTCGCAGCTGGGCTACATGACCGTGGCGCTGGGCGCTTCGGCATACTCGGTGGCCGTGTTCCACCTGATGACGCACGCGTTCTTCAAGGCACTGCTGTTCCTGGGCGCGGGCTCGGTCATCATCGGCATGCACCACGACCAGGACATCCGCAACATGGGCGGCCTGCGCAAGTACATGCCGCTCACCTGGATCACCTCGCTGGTGGGTTCGCTGGCGCTGATTGGCACGCCGTTCTTCGCGGGCTTCTACTCCAAGGACTCGATCATCGAGGCCGTGGCCGAGTCGCATATCGCCGGTTCGGGCTTTGCCTACTTCGCCGTGCTGGCGGGCGTGTTCGTCACCGCGTTCTACTCGTTCCGCATGTACTTCCTGGTCTTCCATGGCAAGGAGCGCTGGGGCCAGAACCATGCCCACCAGCATCATGAAGGCGACCATGAGGACGAAGAGGTCTCGCACGACCACCACCATGGCCTGGCCGCCGGCGAGAAGCCGCACGAGTCGCCGTGGGTGGTGACGCTGCCGCTGGTGCTGCTGGCGATCCCGTCGGTGATCGTCGGTGCGATCGCGATCGAGCCGATGCTGTTCGGCAACTTCTTCAAGAACGGCATCGCGTTCAAGGATGTGATCTTCGTCGGCGAGAACCACCACGCCATGGCCGAGCTCAAGGAAGCGTTCCACGGCTGGGTGGCAATGGCGATCCACTCGCTGACCACGCCCGTGCTGTGGCTGGCCGTCGCCGGTGTGGTGCTGTCCTGGTTCTTCTATATGAAGCGCCCGGATATCCCTGAAGCCATCGCGAACCGCTTCTCGGGTCTCTACAAGCTGCTGGACAACAAGTACTACATGGACGCCATCAACCAGGCCGTGTTCGCCCGCGGCGCACGCCTGCTCGGTACCGGCCTGTGGAAGGGCGGCGACCAGAGCCTGATCGACGGCCTGTTCGTCAACGGCGCGGCGCGCCTGGTGGCTTCGTTTGCTTCGGCAAGCCGCTACCTGCAGTCGGGCTATATCTACCACTACGCGTTCGCGATGATCGTCGGCATGCTGGTGCTGCTGACGCTGACGGTCACGGGCGTGATCGGCACCAAGTGATAGGCACCAAGTAAGGAAAACATAGAAATGGTTCTGTCTTTCTCAATCTGGCTGCCTGTCTTTTTCGGCCTGCTGATCCTGGCCTTCGGCTCGGACCGCAGCCCTGGCTTTGTCCGGTGGATGTCGCTGTTCGGCTCGATCGCCAGCTTTGTCGTCACGCTGCCGCTGGTCTTCGGCTTCGACCGCGCCAGCGCGGCCATGCAGTTCGTCGAAAAGGCGAGCTGGATCGAACGCTTCAATATCAACTACCTGCTGGGTGTTGACGGCATCTCGATGTGGTTCGTGGTGCTGACCGCCTTCATCACGGTGATCGTGGTGATCTCGGCCTGGGAAGTGATCACCGAGCGTGTGGCCGAATACATGGCCTCGTTCCTGATCCTGTCGGGCCTGATGGTCGGCGTGTTCTGCACGCTGGACGGCATGCTGTTCTACGTGTTCTTCGAAGCCACGCTGATCCCGATGTACATCATCATCGGTGTCTGGGGCGGCCCGAACCGCGTCTATGCCGCGTTCAAGTTCTTCCTGTACACGCTGGCGGGCTCGCTGCTGACGCTGATCGCGCTGCTGTACCTGTACAACAAGACCGGTACCTTCGACATCCTGCAATGGCACCAGGCCAAGCTGTCGATGAACGAGCAGATCGCGCTGTTCATCGCCTTCTTCGTCGCCTTCGCGGTCAAGGTGCCGATGTGGCCGGTGCACACCTGGCTGCCGGACGCCCACGTGGAAGCGCCGACCGGCGGTTCGGTGGTGCTGGCCGCCATCATGCTGAAGCTGGGCGCCTACGGTTTCCTGCGGTTCTCGCTGCCGATCGCGCCTGACGCCAGCCACTACCTGGCCCCGTTCATCATCACCATCTCGCTGATCGCGGTGATCTACATCGGCCTGGTGGCCCTGGTGCAGGCCGACATGAAGAAGCTGGTGGCGTACTCGTCGATCGCCCACATGGGCTTCGTCACGCTGGGCTTCTTCATCTTCAGCGACATCGGCGTGGAAGGCGGCATCGTGCAGATGATCTCGCACGGCTTTATCTCCGGCGCGATGTTCCTTTGCATCGGCGTGCTGTACGACCGCGTGCACTCGCGCCAGATCGCCGACTACGGCGGCGTGGTCAACACCATGCCCAAGTTCGCCGCGCTGGCAGTGTTCTTCGCGATGGCCAACTGCGGCCTGCCGGCCACCTCGGGCTTCGTCGGCGAATTCATGGTGATCCTGGGCGCGGTCAAGTTCGACTTCTGGATCGGCCTGCTGGCCGCCACCGCCCTGATCTTCGGCGCCGCCTACTCGCTGTGGATGGTCAAGCGCGTGATCTTCGGCGACATCGTCCACCAGCACGTGCGCGAGCTGGTCGACCTGAACAAGCGTGAGTTCGTCATGCTCGGCCTGCTGGCCATCATGACGCTGTACATGGGCCTGCACCCGAAGCCCTTTACCGACGTGATGCACGCGTCCGTGGTGAACCTGCTGTCCCACGCGGCACAGTCCAAGCTGTAATCGGGGAGAGAAATCAACATGCAAACGTCCTCGACACTCGGCCCCGTGGCGCCGATCATCTTCCTGGCGATCGCCATCGGCGCGGTCAACTGGATCGACCTTGCACGTGGCAAGGGCAAGCAAAGCGTGGCATATCCGCTGTCGCTGCTGGCCACGCTGGCGCTGACCGTCTGGTTCGGCCTGAATGCCGCCGCCGGCGAGACGCACTACGCGTTCGCCAACCTGGTCGTGATCGATCCGATGGCAAACGTGCTGTCCGCGTTCTGCTCTGCCGGCCTGTTCGTGACACTGGTCTACACGCGCCGCTATCTGGCGGATCGCGACATGTTTGCCGGCGAGTTCTACCAGCTCGCGCTGTTCACGCTGGGCGGCCAGATCGTGATGATCACCGGCAACAACTTCCTGACCCTGTACCTGGGCCTGGAGCTGCTGTCGCTGTCGTCGTACGCACTGGTGGCACTGCGCCGCGAATCGCGCGTGACCTCGGAATCGGCGATGAAGTACTTCGTGCTGGGCGCGCTGGCTTCGGGCTTCCTGCTGTACGGCATCTCGATGATGTATGGCGCCACCGGTTCGCTGAACCTGGGCGAAGTGTTCCGCGTGGTCGAGTCGGGCCGCGTCAACACCACCATGCTGGCCTTTGGCGTGGTCTTTATCGTCGCCGGCCTGTCGTTCAAGCTGGGTGCCGCGCCGTTCCACATGTGGATTCCCGATATCTACCAGGGTTCGCCGACCGCGGTGACGCTGCTGATCGCCGGCGGCCCGAAGGTTGCTGCTTTTGCGCTGTTTATCCGCGTGCTGGTGGAAGGCCTGCTGCCGCTGGCCAATGACTGGCAGATGATGCTGGTGGTGCTGTCGATCATCTCGCTGGCCATCGGCAACCTGACCGCCATCGTGCAGAGCAACCTGAAGCGGATGCTGGCGTACTCGACCATCTCGCACATGGGCTTCGTGCTGCTGGGCCTGCTGTCGGGCGTGGTCGCCAACAAGGCTGACGGCGCCGCCGATGCGTACAGCTCGGCGATGTTCTACTCGGTGACCTACCTGCTGACCACGCTGGGCACTTTCGGCATCATCCTGCTGCGCACGAACAAGGGTTTCGAGGCCGAGACCCTGGAAGACCTGAGGGGCATGTCGCGCCGCAACCCGTGGTTCGCGTTCCTGATGCTGGTGATGATGTTCTCGCTGGCCGGCATTCCGCCGACCGTGGGCTTCTATGCCAAGCTGGCCGTGCTGGATGCGGTGGTCAAGTCGGGCATGACCTGGCTGGCCGTGGTGGCCGTGCTGTTCTCGCTGATCGGCGCGTTCTATTACCTGCGTATCGTCAAGCTGATGTACTTCGATGCGCCCGCTGCTGAAGAAGAGCTGGAAGCAACCTTTGGCCTGCGCTCGATGCTGAGCGTGAACGGCGCCGCGGTGATCCTGCTGGGTATTTTCCCGGCCGCGCTGATGAACCTGTGCTACCAGGCCATCCGCTCGACCCTGGGTTCCTGATCCGCCACACGCCATGAGCGCATCCGCAAGCGGCTGGTTTGTCATCCTGCTGGCACTGATCAGTGCGAACCTGCCGTTTGTGAACCAGCGCCTGTTCGTGCTGATCCCGCTGCGGCGGGCGCGCAAGCCGCTGTGGCTGCGCCTGCTGGAACTGATCGTATGGTTCGCGGTGGCGGGCGCCGCCGGCTTTGCGGTGGAGGCCAGCCTTGGCAACGCCTTCCCGCAGGGCTGGCAGTTTTATGCCATTACCGCGTGCATGATGCTGGTGTTTGCCTTCCCGGGCTTCACCTGGCAATACCTCGTCAAACACCGCACGGCCTGAAGCCGGTCTTGTCGGCGCCGGGCCCTGCCTGATCCGGAGCGTCCATGACCGACAAGATCCAACGCGGCACCCCGCCTACCGCTGAACCCGCCGGGAACGACGACGCACTGAAGGAAGTGTGCGTCGCCTCGGCCACGGTCCATCGCGGCAAGTTCCTCACCCTCAAGCAAGATATCGTCAGGCTGCCGGACGGCAAGCAGACCGGGCGCGAGTACGTGGTCCATCCGGGCGCGGTGATGATGATCCCGCTGTTCAGCGACGGCACCGTGCTGATGGAGCGCCAGTTCCGCTATCCGATCGGCGAAGTGATGCTGGAATTCCCCGCCGGCAAGCTTGATCCGGAAGAGGGCGCGCAGCGCTGCGGCGAACGCGAACTGCTGGAGGAGACCGGCTACAGCGCGGCGCGCTGGGACTACCTGACGCGCATCCACCCGGTTATCTCGTATTCCACCGAGTTCATCGACATCTTCCTGGCGCGCGACCTGACGCATGGCGAGGCGCAGCTCGACGACGGCGAGTTCATCGAGACCTTCATCACGCCGGTGGGGCAGGTGATCGATTGGGTCCGCAGCGGCCGCATCACCGACGTAAAGACCATCATCGGTGCATTCTGGCTGGAAAAAGTGATCTCGGGTGCCTGGCAACCGGGCGAACAGCCGCTGCCGCATTACGCCGTATAGTGAGTAGTGAGCCGCGTGGATTCTGCGCCATGCGGTTGTTCCCGAACGGTCGTTCTAAAAAATTTAGCACGACCGTTCACAAAATTTCGATTCGCGGATAATATAGCTTTTGACGGGCTGGAAAGATCATGAAGGTGCTCGACCTGCGCTGCGCGCATGACCATGGTTTCGAGGGCTGGTTTGCCTCGGAAGAAGATGCGCAGTCGCAAATCTCGCGTGACCTCGTCCAATGCCCGGTCTGTGGCGACCACGCCGTGACGCGGCTGCCCAGCGCGCCGCGCCTGAACCTGTCGGGCGCGACCGCGCGCGAAGGCAGCGCCAGGCCGGCGCAGCCGGCTGCCGCACCGGTGACACTGCAAGCGCTCTATATGAAGGCAGTGAAGCAGGTGCTGGCACAGACCGAGGATGTTGGCGATCGCTTTGCCGAAGAGGCAAGGCGCATGCACTATGACGAGGCGCCGGAACGCGGCATTCGCGGTTCGGCCTCGGCGGAGGAGGTGCAGGCGCTGGCCGAAGAGGGCATCGAGACTTTCCCGCTCGTGGTGCCGGATGCGCTGAAGCAGACGGCTCACTGAATTGCGTCTTGTGCCCGTTTGCTGTCGGCGCTTGACGTGCAGGCAGAACAAACCGCCGGCGGCCCCACGCCAAGCCGGCACCACTGGAGACGGGCATGGATCTCAACTACTCGGCGTCCGACAACGCCTTCCGCGAGGAAGTGCGTAGCTGGCTCGAAGCCAACTTGCCGGCGGACATCCGCAGCAAGATTCTCAACCACCGCCGTCCGAACCGCGACGACCTGGTGCGCTGGCACAAGACCCTGGCCGGCAAGGGCTGGTCGGCACCGCACTGGCCCGTCCAGTACGGCGGCACCGGCTGGAACGCCACCCAGCGCCATATCTGGGATGAAGAGAACGCTCGCGTCGGCGCGCCCGGCGTGCTGCCGTTCGGCGTGGCGATGGTCGCGCCGGTGATCATGAAGTACGGCAGCGAAGAGCAAAAGTCGTACTACCTGCCGCGCATCCTGGACTGCACCGACTGGTGGTGCCAGGGCTATTCGGAGCCGGGCTCGGGCTCGGACCTGGCCTCGCTGAAGACCCGTGCCGAGCTGACTTCGGACGGCAAGCACTACATCGTCAACGGCCAGAAGACCTGGACCACGCTCGGCCAGCACGCCGACATGATCTTCTGCCTGGTGCGCACCGACCCCGAAGCCAAGAAGCAGGAGGGCATCTCGTTCCTGCTGATCGACATGAAGACCCCGGGCATCACCGTGCGCCCGATCATCATGCTCGACGAAGAGCATGAGGTGAACGAAGTCTTCTTCGACAACGTCGAGGTGCCGGTCGAGAACCGCGTCGGCGAAGAGAACAAGGGCTGGACCTACGCCAAGTACCTGCTGGGCCACGAGCGCACCGGGATCGCCCGCGTGGGCAACTCCAAGCGCGAGCTGGGCTTCCTCAAGCGCGTGGCGCGCCAGCAGCAGAAGAACGGCAAGCCGCTGCTGGAAGACCCGGTGTTCGGCGCCAAGGTGGCCGCGCTGGAAATCGAGCTGATGGCGCTGGAAATCACCGTGCTGCGCGTGGTCTCGAGCGAAGCGGCAGGCAAGGGCCCCGGCCCCGAGGCCTCGATGCTCAAGATCAAGGGCACCGAGATCCAGCAGCTGCTGACCGAGCTGATGGTCGAGGCCGTCGGCCCGTACGCGCAGCCGTTCGACACCGCCTACCTGGAGTGCGAGACCGAGCACGCCGTGACCGGCTACGACGACGCCGCGCCGCTGGCCGCGTACTACTTCAACTATCGCAAGACCTCCATCTATGGCGGGTCCAACGAAATTCAGAAGAACATCATCAGCCAGATGATTCTGGGGCTGTGAGGAGACACGCAACATGAACTTCAATCTCAGCGACGAACAGAAGCAGCTGGCCGACGCCGTCCGCCGTTTCATCGACAAGGACTACGGCTTCGAGTCCCGCAAGCAGAACTACGAAAGCGCCGCCGGCTATGGCGACGCCGCCTGGGGCTCGCTGGTCGAGCTTGGCCTGACCGCGCTGCCGGTGCCGGAAGCGCAGGGCGGTTTCGCGGGCAAGGCCCTGGACATGATGGTGGTGCAGCAGGAGCTGGGCCGAGGCCTGATCGTGGAGCCGTACCTGGCCACGGTGGTGGGCGCCTACGCCCTGGGCCTGGCCGGTGGCCAGGATGCACTGCTGGAACAGGTCGCCGGCGGCGAACTGAAGCTGGCCGTGGCCTTCAACGAGCCGCAGGCGCGCTATGAACTGAACAACGTGCGCGTCACCGCCCGCGACGGCAAGCTCAACGGCCGCAAGACCGTGGTGCTGCACGGCGGCCAGGCCGACAAGCTGATCGTGTCGGCCCGCAGCAGCGGTGCCGAAGCCGACCAGGACGGCATCTCGCTGTTCCTGGTGGATGCCAGGGGCGCCGGCGTCAGCATCAAGGACTACCGCACCATCGACAACCTGCGCGCGGCCGACATCACCTTCCAGGATGCCCCCGCGCAACTGCTGGGCGAAGCCGGCAAGGCCTTCCCGGTGATCGAGCAAGTGGCCGACTACGCTGCCGTGCTGCTGTGCGCCGAGGCCGTGGGCGTGATGGATACGCTCAATGCCGCCACGCTGGAATACGCCAAGACGCGCCAGCAGTTCGGCGTGCCGATCGCGCGCTTCCAGGCGCTGCAGCACCGCATGGTGGAGATGTTCATCCACGCCGAGCAGTCGCGCTCGATCACGCTGCTGGCCGCGGCACGCTTCGAAGAAGTAACGCCGGAAGAGCGCCGCCGCTATGTCTCCGCCGCCAAGGCGCGCGTGGGGCAGGCAGCGCGCACGGTTGGCCAGGAGGCAGTGCAGATCCACGGCGGCATGGGCGTGACCAACGAACTGCCGGCCGCGCACATGTTCAAGCGGCTGACGCTGATCAACACCACCTTCGGCGACGTGGATCACCACCTGGGCAGGTTCGCCGCCCAGCCGGGGTTCCAGGAAGCTGCCTGATCCTGCCAGTCCAATCAAAACCGCGCTGTAGTCCAGGCGCGGTTTTTTTCTTTGGGGACCGTTAGGGGCGGGTTCGGCAAATACGGACGCCGGCCCCCGGCGGCCATGCGATCATTGCCTGAGCAAACTTGGTGCCATGGCGCCAATCACTACAGAGAGACAACCGATGCTGTATTTCGAGGACTTTGAAGTCGGCAGCCGCCGCGAACTGGGTTCGTACCTCGTCACCGAGGAAGAGATCCTGGCCTTTGCCCGCCAGTACGATCCGCAGCCGTTCCATATCGACAAGGAAGCCGCTGCCAGGAGCATCTATGGCGGCGTGATCTCGAGCGGCTGGATGACGTGCTCGATCATGATGCGGCTGCTGGTGCTGAGCACCACCGGCAAGTCGGCCAGCATGGGCTCGCCTGGCGTGGACGAGATCCGCTGGCTCAAGCCCGTCTACGCCGGCGACACGCTCACCGTCGTGCTGAATGTGCTCGATACCCGGCCGTCGCAGTCCAAGCCGGACCGCGGCGTGGTCCACACCCAGTGGGAAGCCACCAACCAGCGCGGCGAACTGGTCTGCACCGTCAAGGGCATGGGCATGTACGGCCGCCGCCCCGCTTAAGAACACTTTATCGTCAAGAGGAGACTATCGACATGCGTACCATCGCATCGCTGGAAGAACTGGAAGGCCTGCAGGGCCAGGAGGTCGCGGTCAGCGACTGGATCGAGGTGACCCAGCAGCAGGTCAACCAGTTTGCCGATGCCACCGGCGACCACCAGTGGATTCACATCGACGTGGAGCGCGCGAAGAAGGAGTCGCCCTATGGCGGCCCGATCGCGCACGGCTTCCTGACGCTGTCGCTGCTGCCCAAGTTCATGCACAACGCGCTGCACATGCCGTCGAAGATCGGCGTTAACTACGGCCTGAACCGCGTGCGCTTCACGGCACCCGTGCCGGTGGGCAGCAAGCTGCGCGCGCGCATCAAGCTGCTGAAGGTCGAGCGTCTCGATCCGCTGCCGAAGTCGCCCGAACTGGTTGGCGCACAGTCGACCTGGGAAGTCACGGTGGAGCGCGAAGGCAGCGACCGTCCGGTCTGTGTCGCCGAGTCGATCACGCGCCGCTACGGGTGACGGATACGCAGTTTTGACGCGGTGCGACAATATGCCACACAGGCATGTCGCACCCCTGGAGGCCGCCTGATGCGCGGCTTTCTGCATTTTTAGGAACCGATTTGTGACGTTGATGCCGGTCAAATGCTGCTTCGCGGATTTGTGCGTCGATTGTCCGTTCTGCTGAACAGTGTGTTCTGTGCCGTTGGGTTTACCCCTAATGTTGCGTTGCGGTACAGTCGCGCCCACGATGTTTTACGTGTTGCGCTCCCCGGCCGAAAACCGCGCTTGCCATGAAGGCAAGTCCGTCGGGAAGTGCAAAAACCTCGTATTCCAACGCTACCCGGCCGCCGTACTGAGCCGGGACCGTTCGCGGTTTCGGCCAGGTGCCGCAGCGCCGGCAAGGTCCTACAGGGCCTGCAGCGCACGCAGTCAGTTGTCCTTCCGTGTTCATGGCGTTGCAAGGCCGCATGGTCCCCCGGCGTTCGATCCGCCGCCCGACCGCAACGCCAGCTAAGGACACGTCCTTCCGGTTTTCCCTCAGCCCCACGCCTCTTGCGCGAGCATCAGGCGGTTTAGCCGCGCTTTTGCCCGAAGCGCGGTGTAACCAAACCAGTCGTGACATGAAGAAACCCATACTGCCGCGTTGGACGCGGTTCCTGCCTTGCCTTGGCCTGCTCCTGCTCGCCGGCTGCAACATGACGCTGCTCGACCCGAAAGGGCAGGTCGGCGTCGACATCAAGAACATCATCCTGATTGCAACCTGGCTCATGCTGCTGGTGGTGCTGCCGGTGATCGTGCTCACGCTGGTGTTCGCCTGGAAGTACCGCGCGTCCAATACCTCGGCGCGCTATGAGCCGGACTGGTCGCACTCCACGGCGATCGAAGTGGTGGTGTGGCTGATCCCCTGCCTGATCATCATTGCGCTGGGCATCATCACCTGGAAATCCTCGCACGACCTGGACCCGTACAAGCCGCTCGAATCCAGCAAGAAGCCCGTCACCGTCGAGGTGGTGGCGCTGAACTGGAAGTGGCTGTTCATCTATCCGGAACTGAAGATCGCCACGGTCAACCAGATCGCCTTCCCGGTCGACACCCCGGTGAACTTCAAGATCACCTCGGATTCGATCATGAATTCGTTCTTCATCCCGCAACTGGGCAGCCAGGTGTACGCCATGGCAGGGATGGAGACCAAGCTCCACCTGATCGCCAACGAAGCCGGCTCTTACGACGGCGTATCCGCCAACTACAGCGGCGGCGGCTTCTCGGGCATGAAGTTCAAGGCGGTCGCCATGTCGAACTACGAGTTCGACCAGTGGGTCGCCAAGGTTCGCGCCTCGTCCACCGAACTGGGGGTTGAAGGCTACAAGACGCTGGCACAACCCAGCGAGAAGGAGCCGGTCACGTACTACGGCAAGGTGGAAGACAAGCTCTTCCACAACATCCTGCACAAGTACATGGACCACAGCGGCACGGCGCTCGCCGCCGACGGGTTCAAGGGCGGCCCGATCTGCACGTCGCGCAACACCCTCGGTGAAGAGCAGCTGTCGATGACCACGCCTGTGAAGGCGCTGGGCGCGCAATCCTAGGAGCAATGATGTTTGGCAAGTTGAGTTTGTCGGCGATTCCGTTTCATGAGCCGATCATCATGGTCGTTCTGGCCGGCGTCGCCCTGGGCGGTGCCGCGCTGCTAGGCGCGATCACCTATTTCAAGAAGTGGGGCTACCTCTGGAACGAGTGGTTCACCTCGGTCGACCACAAGAAGATCGGCGTGATGTACTGCCTGGTCGCCCTGATCATGCTGCTGCGCGGCTTCGCCGACGCGGTCATGATGCGCACCCAGCTGGCGCTCGCCACCAATGGCGCGACCGGCGTGCTGCCGCCCGAGCATTACGACCAGATCTTCACCGCCCACGGCGTGATCATGATCTTCTTCGTGGCCATGCCGCTGATGACCGGCCTGATGAATCTGGTCGTGCCGCTGCAGATCGGCGCGCGCGACGTGGCCTTCCCGTTCCTGAACACGCTGTCGTTCTGGCTGTTCGTGTCGGGCGCCATGCTGGTCAATGTCTCGCTGGGCGTCGGTGAATTCGCCAAGACCGGCTGGCTGGCCTACCCGCCGCTGTCGGGACTGGACTTCAGCCCGGGCGTGGGGGTGGACTACTACCTCTGGAGCTTGCAGATCTCGGGCCTGGGCACCTTGCTGACCGGCGTGAACTTCCTGGTGACGATCCTGCGCATGCGCGCGCCGGGCATGACGCTGATGCGCATGCCGGTGTTCACCTGGACCGCGCTGTGCACCAACGTGCTGATCGTGGCCGCTTTCCCGGTGCTGACCGTGACCCTGGCGCTGCTGGGCCTGGACCGCTACGTCGGTACCCACTTCTTCACGAACGACGGTGGCGGCAACGCCATGATGTACGTGAACCTGATCTGGATCTGGGGCCACCCCGAGGTGTACATCCTGATCCTGCCGGCGTTCGGCATCTTCTCTGAAGTGATCGCCACGTTCTCGGGCAAGAAGCTGTTCGGCTACAAGGGCATGGTGTACGCGACCGCCGCGATCATGGTGCTGTCGTTCATCGTGTGGCTGCACCACTTCTTCACGATGGGCTCGGGCGCCAACGTCAACGCGTTCTTCGGCATCACCACCATGATCATCTCCATCCCGACCGGGGTGAAGATCTTCAACTGGCTGTTCACCATGTACCGCGGCCGGGTCCAGATGACCTCGCCGGTGCTGTGGACGCTGGGCTTCATGATCACCTTCGTGATCGGCGGCATGACCGGCGTGCTGATGGCCGTGCCGGCCGCTGACTTCGTGCTGCACAACAGCCTGTTCCTGATCGCCCACTTCCACAACGTGATCATCGGCGGCGTGCTGTTCGGCTACCTGGCCGGCATCACCTACTGGTGGCCGAAGGCGTTCGGCTTCACGCTGAACGAGCGCCTGGGCAAGTGCGCCTTCTGGTGCTGGCTGGTCGGCTTCTACTTCGCCTTCATGCCGCTGTACGTGCTGGGCCTGATGGGCATGACCCGCCGCCTGAACCACACCGACAACCCGGCCTGGACGCCGTGGCTGTACCTGGCCGTCGTGGGCGTGGTGTTCGTGGCGCTGGGCATCTTCTTCCAGGTGCTGCAGATCGTGGTGTCGATCCGCGACCGCAAGAAGCTGGCCGACGTGACCGGCGACCCGTGGGGCGGCCGTACCCTGGAGTGGGCCACCTCGTCGCCGCCGCCGTTCTACAACTTCGCGCACACCCCGGTGGTGCGTGACCTGGACGCGTTCTCCGACATGAAGGCCCGTGGCGAGACGCTGCCGACCGAAGGCTACGAGAAGATCCACATGCCCAAGAACACGGGCGCGGGCTTCATCATCGGCGCCTTCAGCCTGGTGTTCGGCTTTGCCCTGACCTGGCATATCTGGTGGATGGCCATCGTTGGCCTGGTGGGCATGGTGTGGGCGTTTATCCACCGCAGCAACGACGACCATATCGACTACTACGTGCCGGCCACCGAGGTCGAGCAGATCGAAACGCGCCATCTGCAGCGCATTGCTTCGCAAGCCTGAGAACCATGTCGACTCAAGTCCTAGACCGCATCCCCGCGCAGGCCGGCGCACCGGCCAAAGCCGACGCGCATGGCCATGACCATGCGCACCACGATACCAGTGCCAATACGGTGTATGGCTTCTGGATCTATCTGATGAGCGACTGCATCATCTTCGCCGGACTGTTCGCGGCCTTCGCCGTGCTGCGCGGCGAACTGGCAGGCGGCCCGTCGGCGAAGGAGCTGTTCGAGCTCAACTACGTGCTGGTGGAGACCTTCATCCTGCTGTTCTCCTCGATCACGTACGGCATGGCGATGATCTCGCTGCAGAACCGCAGCCTGAGCCGCGTGCAGGTGTGGCTCGGCGTCACGTTCCTGCTGGGCGCGGCGTTCATGGCGATGGAAATCAACGAATTCCATCACCTGATCGCCGAAGGCGCCGGCCCGGGCCGCAGCGCTTTCCTGTCGTCGTTCTTCACGCTGGTCGGCACCCACGGCCTGCACGTCGCCAGCGGCATGCTGTGGATGATCGTGCTGATGTGGCAACTGTCGAAGAAGGGCACCACCCCGACCCTGAGCAAGCGCCTGATGTGCCTGTCGCTGTTCTGGCACTTCCTGGACGTGGTCTGGATCGGCGTGTTTACCGTGGTCTACCTGATGGGACATCTGTGATGGCACAACACAACGCACCGGCGGCGCACGGCGCCCACGACTCGCACGACTCGCACGCGGGTCATGACACCCACGCCAGCTTCAAGTCGTACGCAATCGGCTTCATCCTGGCCGTGATCCTGACCGTGATCCCGTTCAAGCTCGTGATGGACGGCAGCATGGACAAGGGCACCATCCTCTGGATCATCCTCGGCATGGCCGCGGTCCAGATCCTGGTCCACCTGAAGTACTTCCTGCACCTGGACACGTCGTCCGAGCAGCGCAGCAACGTGATCGCGCTGCTGTTCACGGCGCTGATCCTGGTGATCGTGGTGGCGGGTTCGCTGTGGATCATGCACAACCTGAATGCCAACATGATGGTGATGTAAGGACCAACGTCCTGGCATCGAGAGCGGGGCCCTGCAAGGGGCCCCGTTTTTTTTGCCCGTCGCCTGCCTTGGGGCGTGGTGCCCGGCCTTGGTGCGGGGACGCGCATCGCCTGGTGCCTTGCGCATGCCGCCCGCACGGAATTGCGCAGATGCACGGGAGTGGTGCGTGCGCCGCCCGCACTGCTCTGGTGCGGATGCGCGATCGCGGGCGGCGGCAGCGCCTGCGCGCCGCGCCAGCACGCCATCTGCCGGGGGTGCGGTGGGTATCAGGCGGCCTGCCTCCATGGCACGCTAGTTGCAGAAGCATCACCCGGGGAGCGTAGTCCCTGACTAACACCATAAACGGGAGCTGCAAATGCAACGACGTGACATGCTGAAGCTGTCGGCGATAGCCGCCGCGGCAATGATCGGTACCAGCCCGCTGGCCATGGCGCAGTCCAAGGAACCGATCAAGGTCGGTATCCTGCACTCGCTGTCCGGCACCATGGCCATTTCGGAGACGTCGCTGAAGGACGTGGCGCTGATGACCATCGACGAGATCAACAAGAGCGGCGGCGTGCTGGGGCGCAAGCTGGAGCCGGTGGTGGTGGATCCCGCCTCGAACTGGCCGCTGTTCGCGGAAAAGGCGCGCCAGCTGATCACCAAGGACAAGGTCGCGGTGACCTTCGGCTGCTGGACCTCGGTGTCGCGCAAATCCGTGCTGCCGGTCTACGAAGAGCTGAACTCGCTGCTGTTCTACCCGGTGCAGTATGAAGGCGAAGAGATGTCGAAGAACGTCTTCTACACCGGTGCAGCGCCCAACCAGCAGGCCATTCCGGCGGTGGAATACCTGATGAGCAAGGAAGGCGGCGGCGCCAAGCGCTTCTTCCTGCTGGGCACGGACTACGTCTACCCGCGCACCACCAACAAGATCCTGCGCGCGTTCCTGAAGAGCAAGGGCGTGGCCGACAAGGACATCGAAGAGGTCTACACCCCGTTTGGCCACAGCGACTACCAGACCATCGTCGCCAATATCAAGAAGTTCTCGCAGGGCGGCAAGACCGCGGTGATCTCCACCATCAACGGCGACTCCAACGTGCCGTTCTACAAGGAACTTGGCAACGCCGGGCTGAAGGCCAAGGACGTGCCGGTGGTGGCGTTCTCGGTGGGTGAGGAGGAACTGCGCGGCATCGATACCAAGCCACTGGTGGGCCACCTGGCCGCATGGAACTACTTCATGTCGGTCAAGAACCCCGAGAACGACGCCTTTCGCAAGCAGTGGGCGGCATGGGTCAAGGCCAACAACCTGCCCGGCGGCGACAAGCGTGTGACCAACGACCCGATGGAAGCCACCTACGTGGGCATCCATATGTGGGCGCAGGCCGTGAAGAAGGCTGGCACCACCGATACCAACAAGGTGCGCGCCGCCATGTACGGCCAGACCTTCAAGGCACCGGACGGCTTCACGCTGACCATGGGCGAGAACCACCATTTGTACAAGCCGGTGATGATCGGCGAAGTGAAGGGCGACGGCCAGTTCTCGGTGGTGTGGAAGACGCCGAAGGCGGTGCGCGCGCAGCCGTGGAGCCCGTTCATCGCGGGTAACGAAGGCAAGCCGGACAAGGTGATGTAAGCCGGGCCACCCGCTGCCGGTTGGCTCCCCTCTCCCGCTTGCGGGAGAGGGGCTGGGGGAGAGGGCTGGCGCTTGCCAGCCAGATGGCACTCGCTTCGTCATGGACACCTGCCTTCTCCCCAAACACTTATTCCGCAACTCGCCAGCACCTATGCGCAATCCCTTATCCGTTTCCATCCTGCCATGGCTGCGCGCCCTGCTGGCGGCGCTGCTGCTGGCGGCTGCGCCGTGGGCCGCGGCGCTGACGCAGGCCGACCTGAAGCCGCTGGCCGAAGACGATTTCGATGCCAAGACCGCGGCGCTGACCGCGCTGGCCAAGGCCCCGCCGGAACAGGCCGGCCCGATCCTGAAGGCCTTGCAGGACGACGCGCTGCAATATGCGCCGTCGGTCGGCATGGTGCGCCAGGATGGCGACAAGACCGTCGATGCTGTCACGGGCAAGCCGGTCGCGGTGAAAGCCGACGAGCTCGAATCCCTGACCCTGAACAACAGCCTGCGCGCGCTGGTCGACAGCGCCGCCAGCAGCCTGCTGCTGCAGTCGCCCGATATCGCGGTGCGCGCGCAGGCCATCGCCACGCTGCGCGACCAGCCCGAGAGCGCCTCGCGCGCCGCGGTCGAAGCCGCCCGCAAGAACGAGGCCGATGCCGGACTGCGCACCAGCCTGGACGTGATCTGGGCCAACCTGGTGCTGGCCGAGCCGGCCGATCCCGCAGCGCATGACGCGAGGCTTGAAGCCATCCGCATCCTCGGCAGCGACAGCAACCCGCAGAGCCGCCAGAAGCTGGCGCCGCTGGTGGAGCGCGACAGCGCCGGCAACTACCGCGAGCCCGATGCCGACGTGCGCCTGGCCGCGCAGCAGGCGCTGGACACGCTGCGCAGCGACCAGCGCCGCGCCGAGCTGATCGGCAACCTGTTCGCCGGCCTGAGCCTGGGCAGCGTGCTGCTGCTGGCCGCGCTCGGGCTGGCCATCACCTATGGCCTGATCGGCGTCATCAACATGGCGCACGGTGAATTCCTGATGATCGGCGCCTATGCCACCTACGTGGTGCAGTCGCTGTTCCGCGCCTACGCGCCGGGTGCGTTCGACTGGTACCTGCCGGCGGCGCTGCCGGCCTCGTTCCTGGCCGCCGCGCTGGTGGGCTTCGTGCTCGAGCGGCTGGTGCTGCGCCACCTGTACGGCCGCCCGCTGGAAACGCTGCTGGCCACCTTCGGCGTGAGCCTGCTGCTGATGCAGGCGGTGCGCACGCTGTTCGGCGCGCAGAACGTGGAAGTGGCCAACCCGGCGTGGATGAGCGGCGGCATCGAATGGATGCCGGGCCTGGTGATCCCGTACAACCGCATCGTCATCATCCTGTTCGCGCTGGCGGTGGTGGCGGTGGCGTGGGCGGTGCTGAACCGCACGCGGCTGGGGCTGTTCGTGCGCGCCACCACGCAGAACCGCACCATGGCGGCCTGCGTCGGCGTGCGCACCTGGAAGGTCGACAGCTACGCCTTTGCCTTCGGCGCCGGCATTGCCGGGCTGGGCGGCTGCGCGCTGTCGCAGATCGGCAATGTCGGCCCCGACCTGGGCCAGGCCTACATCATCGATTCGTTCATGGTGGTGGTGCTGGGCGGCGTCGGGCAGCTGGCCGGCACCATCGTCGGCGCCTTCGGGCTGGGCATCATCAACAAGTTCATCGAGCCCTTCTACGGCGCGGTGCTGGCCAAGATCTTTGTCCTGGTGCTGATCGTGCTGTTTATCCAGAAGCGGCCGCAGGGACTTTTCGCGCTCAAGGGGCGCAGCGCGGAGGCATGATGCAGCGAGTCCAATCGAATTCTTCCGCCACCGCGTTCCGGCTAGCGGTGCCGGAGCGGCAGGCACTGTTCTCGCCGCGCGGCTGGCTGGTGCTTGCGGCGCTGGTGGTGATCGTCGGCATCGGCGTGCCGGTGTGCGCGCTGGTGTTGCCGGAGGGGCATCCGCTGCACCTGTCGGCTTATGCGCTGACGCTGGTCGGCAAGATCATGTGCTTTGCGCTGGCGGCGATCGCGCTGGACCTGGTGTGGGGCTACTGCGGCATCCTGAGCCTGGGCCACGGGCTGTTCTTCGCGCTGGGCGGCTATGCCATGGGCATGTACCTGATGCGATCGATCGGGCGCGAGGGCGTGTACAAGAGCGAACTGCCGGACTTCATGGTGTTCCTCGACTGGAAGGAGCTGCCATGGTTCTGGCACGGCACCGAGCACCTCGGCTATGCGCTGCTGCTGGTGGTGCTGGTGCCAGGCGTGCTGGCGTGGCTGTTCGGCTTCTTCGCCTTCCGCTCGCGCATCAAGGGCGTGTACCTGTCGATCATCACGCAGGCGATGACGTATGCGGCGATGCTGCTGTTCTTCCGCAACGAGACCGGTTTCGGCGGCAACAACGGCTTCACGGACTTCAAGCGCATTGCCGGCTTTGCGATTGCGGCGCCGCAGACGCGCACGGCGCTGTTCGTGCTGACCTTCCTGGCGCTGCTGGCGGGCTTCATCGCCTGCCGCTACATCGTCACGTCCAAGCTCGGGCGCGTGGTCACCGCGGTGCGCGATGCCGAGATGCGGGTGATGTTCTCCGGCTACAACCCGCTGGGCTACAAGCTCTTCGTGTGGACCTTTTCGGCGGTGCTGTGCGGCATCGCGGGGGCGCTGTACGTGCCGCAGGTGGGCATCATCAACCCCGGCGAGATGTCGCCCGGCAATTCGATCGAGATGGCGGTGTGGGTCGCCGTGGGCGGGCGCGGCACGCTGATCGGACCGGTGATCGGCGCGTTCCTGGTCAATGGTGCCAAGACCCTGTTCACAGCCCACTTTGCCGAATACTGGCTGTTCCTGCTGGGCGCGATGTTCGTGCTGGTGACCTTGTACCTGCCCGATGGCGTGACCGGGCTGTGGAACCGGCTGCGCGAGCGGCGCGCGGCCGCACCATCAGCCGCTGCAGACCCTGTTTCCGCGCCTGCCGTGGCAGGCCGCACGGGAGGTGAAGCATGAACGCCGCACTCCAGCACGGCCAGGCCGAAAGCGGCGATGCCACCGGCCTGGGCCGCATCGTCGAGCCCGGCACCATCGATGTCTCGCATGGGCCGATCCTGTACCTGGAAGACCTGACGGTGCAGTTCGACGGCTTCCGCGCGCTGAACAAGCTGACCTTGTCGATCGACCATGGCGAGTTGCGCTGCGTGATCGGTCCCAACGGTGCCGGCAAGACCACGATGATGGATGTCATCACCGGCAAGACCGGGCCGCGCAATGCCAATGTCAGCGGGCGCGTGTTCCTGGGCCAGACCATCGACCTGATGCGGATGACCGAGCCGCGCATCGCGCAGGTCGGCATCGGCCGCAAGTTCCAGAAGCCCACGGTGTTCGAGCAGCACGCGGTGTGGGAGAACCTGGAACTGGCGATGAAGGCCGACAAGCGCTGGTGGTCGTCGCTGCGCGCGCGGCTGACGGCGGAGGGGCATCGCCGCATCGAGGAAACGCTGGCGCTGACCGGACTGGAGGCAGAGGCCTACCGGCCCGCCGGGCTGCTGTCGCACGGGCAGAAGCAGCGCCTGGAGATCGGCATGCTGTTGATGCAGCAGCCGCAGCTGCTGTTGCTGGACGAGCCGGTGGCCGGCATGACCGATGAAGAGACCATGCAGCTGGCGGCGCTGCTCAACGGCCTGCGCGGCAGCTGCTCGATGATGGTGGTCGAGCACGACATGGAGTTCGTCGCCGCGCTCGCGGGCGATGCCGGCCAGGTCACGGTGCTGGCCGAGGGCAGCGTGCTGGCCGAAGGCACGCTCGACAGCGTCAAGCGCGATGAGCGCGTGATCGAATCCTACCTGGGAAGATAAGCATGCTGCAGGTCAATGCACTGAACCAGTTCTATGGCGGCAGCCATATCCTGCGCAATGTCAGCTTCGACGTGCCCGCCGGCAAGCTGACCACGCTGCTGGGCCGCAACGGCGTGGGCAAGAGTACGCTGCTCAAGTGCCTGATGGGCGTGGTGCCCACGCGCAGCGGCAGCATCCAATGGCAAGGGCAGGCGCTGGAGAAGAAGGCTCCGTATGAGCGCGTGTCCGCCGGGCTGGCCTATGTGCCGCAGGGCCGGGAGATCTTCCCGCGGCTGACGGTGGAAGAAAACCTGCTGATCGGCGCAGCCAGCCGGGCGCGGCCGTCCGGCGTGCCGGACCGGATCTACCAGTTGTTCCCGGTGCTGCGCACCATGCGCCTGCGCCGCGGCGGCGACCTGTCCGGCGGCCAGCAGCAGCAACTGGCGATCGGGCGCGCGCTGATGAGCGAGCCGGGCCTGCTGATCCTGGACGAGCCCACCGAGGGCATCCAGCCTTCCATCATCCAGGACATCGGCCGGGCGCTGCGCCTGCTGGTCGACGAGTTCGGCATGACGGTGCTGCTGGTCGAGCAGTACTACGAGTTCGCGCGGCATATTGCCGACCACTATGTCGTGATGAGCCGCGGCGAAGTGGTGGCGCGGGGTGCCGGCGCCAGCATGGAGCAGGACGGCGTGCGGGAGCTGATCGCCGTGTAGGGCGGCTGCGCGGCAGCGCCAGGATTTGTGGGTCATACGCTGCTTACGCGAAGCCAGGCAGCGCGCTATGATTGCTTGCAACTCCCGCCATTGCGCGCGCGCCTCCGCCGGCTGTCCTTGCCATGCGCCATCCCGATCTTCCTTCATCGCTCACCGTGCCCGCCGCATGGCAGGCCACCCTGCGGCTGCGCTTTGCGCAGCGCGGCGAACGCACCGCGCTGACCGAGCGGCGCCACCAGGGGCCGCTGCTGGTACAGAAGCCGCTGTACCCGGAAGGCGGCATCTGCCACGCGGTGATCCTGCATCCGCCGGCTGGCGTGGCAGGCGGCGACAGCCTGGATATCGACGTGACGGTCGAGGATGGCGCGCACGCCGTGCTGGCCACGCCGGGTGCCACCAAGTGGTACAAGTCGCTCGGCCGCGAGGCGGCGCAGCATGTGCGCCTGACGGTGGGCGCAGGCGCGCGGCTGGACTGGCTGCCGCAGGAGAACATCGTCTTCGACGACGCCCGTGCGCGGATTTCGACCGTGCTCGACGTCGCGCCCGGCGGCAGCGCGATCGGCTGGGATGCTGTGGTGCTGGGCCGGCAGGCATCCGGCGAGCAGTGGACCCGCGGCGCGCTGTGGCTGGATACCCGCGTCGGCACGGGCGAGCGTGCGTTGTGGATCGAGCAATCGCATCTTGAAGCCGAGTCGCCGCTGCGCACCGCGGTGGCCGGCCTCGATGGACTCAATGTGCTGGGCACGCTGTGGGCGGTAGGCGAGGGCGCGACGCAGGAACTGGCCGAAGCCCTGGCCGAACAGCTGCCTTATACGCCGGAGCTGCGCGCCGGCGTGACCTGCCTGGCCGCCAGCGGCCAGTCGATGCTGCTGCTGCGCGTGCTGGGCCGGCAGATGGAAGCCGTGCGCCACGTCATGGTCGACAGCTGGCAGGCGCTGCGCATGCCGATCCACGGTGTCGCGGCGCGGCCGCTGCGACTGTGGGCCACGTAGGCCGCCAACAGAGACAACCGAACACAAGAAACCAGGAACAAGAGATGGAACTGACGCCGCGAGAGAAAGACAAGCTGCTGATCTTCACCGCCGCGCTGCTGGCCGAGCGGCGCAAGGCACGCGGGCTGAAGCTGAACTACCCGGAAGCGGTGGCGCTGATCACCGCCGCCATCATGGAAGGCGCGCGCGATGGCCGCACCGTGGCCGAGCTGATGCATGAGGGCACCACCGTGCTGGGCCGCGAGGACGTGATGGATGGCGTGGCCGAGATGATCCCCGAGATCCAGGTGGAGGCCACCTTTCCGGATGGCACCAAGCTGGTGACCGTCCACCATCCCATTGTCTGAACATGACCGATTCCGATTCTGGACCGCGATAACAAGACCAACCCGAGAGCCGACATGAACCGTACCGCCTGCCTGCGCCTTGCCCTGGGCACTTCCCTGACCGTTGCCGCCGGCGCCGCGCTGGCGCATCCCGGCCACGATGCCGCCACCGTCAGCGCCAGCCTGTGGGCCGGCCTGGCGCACCCCTTCACCGGCGCCGACCATTTGCTGGCGATGGCGGCGGTGGGCGTGTGGAGCGCATTGATTGCCCGCTCGGCCGCCGACACCCTGCGCCTGCCGCTGGCCTTCGTGGCGCTGATGCTGGTGGGGGCTGCAATCGGCTTGTCCGGTGTGGCGCTGCCCGCAGTCGAACCGATGATCGCGGCCTCGTTGCTGGTGATCGGGTTGCTGCTGGCGCTGCGCGCGAAGCTGCCGGCGTGGGCCGGTACGCTGCTGGTCGGCGGCTTTGCCATCTTCCACGGCTACGCCCACGGGGCCGAACTGCCCGCCACTGCGGGCGCGCTGCCTGCGGTACTCGCATACGTAGGCGGGTTTGCGGCCGCCACCATGGCGCTGCACCTGCTGGGCATCGGCGCCGGCACGTTGCTGCGCCGCCATGCCGGCTGGCTGGCCCGCGCGGCAGGTGCCGGCGTGGCGCTGTATGGCGCCAGCCTGCTGGTGGCCTGAGGAGAATCGCCATGATCCCCGGTGAACTGATGCCCGCCGACGGCGAGATCGAACTGAATGCCGGCCGCGCCACGGTCAGCGTGACGGTGGCCAATACCGGCGACCGGCCGATCCAGGTCGGCTCGCACTTCCATTTCTACGAGACCAATGCGGCGCTGGCCTTTGACCGCGAAACCGCGCGCGGCTTCCGGCTGAATATTGCTGCCGGCACCGCGGTGCGCTTCGAGCCCGGTCAGACGCGCACGGTGGAACTGGTGGCGCTGGACGGCGACCGCATCGTCTATGGCTTCAACGGCAAGATCATGGGAGCGCTGTGATGGCAAAGATCTCCAGGCAGGCCTATGCCGAGATGTTCGGCCCGACCACCGGCGACCGCCTGCGGCTGGCCGATACCGGGCTCATCATCGAAGTCGAGAAAGACTTCACCATCTATGGCGAGGAAGTGAAGTTCGGCGGCGGCAAAGTGATCCGTGACGGCATGGGGCAGAGCCAGCGCATGGCCAGCGATTGCGTCGACACCGTCATCACCAATGCGCTGATCGTTGACCACTGGGGCATCGTCAAGGCCGATATCGGCCTGAAGGGCGGGCGCATCGCGGCGATCGGCAAGGCCGGCAATCCGGATATCCAGCCGGGCGTCACCATCGTGGTCGGGCCGGGCACCGAGGTGATCGCGGGCGAGGGCATGATCGTCACCGCAGGCGGCATCGACAGCCATATCCACTTCATTTGCCCGCAGCAGATCGAAGAGGCGCTGATGAGCGGCGTCACCACCATGATCGGCGGCGGCACCGGGCCGGCCACCGGCACCTTTGCCACCACCGTGACGCCGGGGCCGTGGTACATGGAGCGCATGCTGCAGGCAGCCGATGCCTACCCGATGAATATCGGCCTGCTGGGCAAGGGCAACGCCAGCCAGCAGGGGCCGCTCCTGGAGCAGGTGGAAGCGGGCGCCATCGGCCTGAAGCTGCACGAGGACTGGGGCACCACGCCGGCGGCGATCGACACCTGCCTGTCGGTGGCGGACGCGACCGATACCCAGGTGGCGATCCATACCGACACGCTCAACGAAGCCGGCTTCGTTGAAGCGACCATCGCCGCGTTCAAGGGCCGCACCATCCATACGTACCACACCGAAGGCGCGGGCGGCGGCCATGCGCCCGATATCATCAAGGTGTGCGGCGAGGCCAACGTGCTGCCGTCGTCGACCAACCCGACGCGCCCGTACACGGTCAACACGCTGGACGAGCACCTCGACATGCTGATGGTGTGCCACCACCTGGACCCGTCGATTGCCGAGGACATCGCCTTTGCCGAAAGCCGCATCCGCCGCGAGACCATCGCCGCCGAAGACATCCTGCACGACCTGGGCGCGTTCTCGATGATCTCCAGCGACTCGCAGGCGATGGGGCGCGTCGGCGAGGTCATCATCCGCACCTGGCAGACCGCGCACAAGATGGCGCTGCAGCGCGGCAAGCTGCCGGGCGATCCCAACGATGCGCGCGGCGGGCACGACAACTTCCGCGTCAAGCGCTATGTCGCCAAGTACACCATCAACCCGGCGCTGACGCATGGCATCGCTCATGAGGTGGGCTCGGTTGAAGTCGGCAAGTGGGCCGACCTGGTGTTGTGGCGTCCGGCGTTCTTCGGCGTCAAGCCCAGCCTGATCCTGAAGGGCGGCATGATTGCCGCGGCCGCGATGGGCGATCCCAATGCGTCGATCCCGACGCCGCAGCCGGTGCACTACCGGCCGATGTTTGCTTCGGCCGGCGGGGCGCTGCACCGTTCGTCGCTGACCTTTGTGTCGCAGGCGGCGCTGGCGGCCGGCATCGGCGAGCGCTACGGACTGGCCAAGACGCTGTCGGCGGTGCGCGGCACGCGCACGGTAAGCAAGCGCGACATGGTGCACAATGACTGGCAACCGCATGTCACGGTCGATCCGGAGACCTACCAGGTCGTTGCCGACGGCCAGTTGCTGACCTGCGAGCCCGCCACCGAGCTGCCCATGGCGCAGCGCTATTTCCTGTTCTGACTGGCCGGGGCCCGCGCCCCGCATCGCCCATGCTGAAGATCGACAAACTCCTGAGCGCCCCGCACGGCATCGCGCCCGTGCTGGTGCGCCGCGCGCCCAAGCTGGTCCTGCCCTTCGCCGAACGCAGCAGGAGCCGCCTGCGCGCGGTGCTCGACAACGGCGACGAAGCCGCGCTGTTCCTGGCGCGCGGCACCGTGCTGCGCGGCGGCGACCTGTTGGTGGCCGAAGACGGCAGCTTCGTGGAAGTGCAGGCCGCTGCCGAGGCGGTGCTGGAAGTGCGCGCGGAAGACCCGCATGCGCTGATGCGCGCGGCCTATCACCTCGGCAACCGCCATACGCCGGTGGAGATCGGGCGCGACTACCTGCGGCTGGAATATGACGCGGTGCTGGCGGACATGCTGCAACGGCTGGGCGTGCGCGCCGAACGTGCCGAGCTGCCGTTCGAGCCGGAGGCCGGGGCTTATGGCGGCGGGCACAAGCATGGGCACGATGCGACGTTTGCGGAGGACTATGCGGCGGCGCAGGCGGTGTTTCATGAGCATCATGGGCACTCGCACTCGCACTCGCACGATCACGTGCATGACGAGAAGTGTGGACATAAGCACTGAATTTTGCCCTGCAAGGTGGGTGCCGGACCATGCCAACCGATGAAGAACTGAACTCGCCGATACTCCCCTCTCCCGCTTGCGGGAGAGGGGAGCAAGCCATCGCTGAACCGGAGTCCGCGCCATGACGCAACTCCACCAGTTGATCTCACTGCTGCACCTCGCATCGCCATCGCTGCCAATCGGCGGCTTCAGCTATTCGCAAGGCCTGGAAGCTGCGATCGATTGTGGCAGCGTGCACGATGCGGCAAGCGCAGAACGATGGATCCGCGACAACCTGCTGCATGTGCAGGCGCAATGCGAAGCGCCGCTGTGGCTGCTGCTGCATCGCTGCTGGAAAGCGGGCGATGCCGCGCAGGTGCGGACATGGAACGACTGGTTCCGCGCCACGCGCGAGACTTCCGAGTTGCGGCTTGAGACCGAGCAGATGGGCTGGTCGCTGTCCAGGCTGATTGCGCAGATGGAGTGGGGCGCGCCCGTGCTGCGCGAGACGCTGGCGGCGCTGTCGCCGGTGTGCCTGCCGACTGCGTTCACTGCGGCATGCGTGGCGCTGCAGGTCGAGGCGCGCGACGGCCTCGCTGCCTATTGCTTCAACTGGGCCGAGAACCAGGTCGCCGCGGCGATCAAGGCGGTGCCGCTGGGCCAGGTGGCGGGGCAGCACATGCTGCGGCGCCTGCACTGCGCGGTGCTCGACACAGTCGATGAAGCCACGCGCCGCGCCGACACCACGCCGCCGCAACTTTCCACCTTTTCCCCGATGCTGGGCCTGCTTTCCGCGCGCCACGAAACGCAGTACTCCCGGCTGTTCCGATCCTGAACCCATATCGCACCATGACCCAGGCCCGTACCAAGAAGAACCCTCCGCTGCGCGTCGGCGTCGGCGGCCCGGTTGGCTCCGGCAAGACCACGCTGCTGGAAATGCTGTGCAAGGCGATGCGCGACCGCTACGACCTGGTTGCCATCACCAACGACATCTACACGAAGGAAGACCAGCGTCTCCTGACGGTCTCCGGCGCGTTGCCGGCGGAACGCATCATGGGCGTGGAAACGGGCGGATGTCCGCACACCGCGATCCGCGAGGACGCCTCGATCAACCTGGAGGCGGTGGACCGCATGCTGGCGCGCTTCCCGGATGCTGACGTGGTCTTCATCGAGTCCGGCGGCGACAACCTCGCTGCCACCTTCAGCCCAGAACTTTCTGATTTGACGATCTACGTCATCGACGTAGCCGGCGGTGAGAAGATTCCGAGAAAGGGTGGGCCGGGCATTACCAAGTCCGACTTGCTGGTGATCAACAAGACGGACCTGGCGCCATACGTCGGGGCATCGCTGGAAGTGATGGAGAGCGATGCGCGCAAGATGCGCGGCGCCCGGCCGTTCGTGATGGGCAGCGTCAAGTCCGGGCAGGGCCTGGACGAGGTGATCCGCTTTATCGAACGGCAGGGCATGCTGGGCGTCTAGTCTGCGCTGTCGCCCTTGGCATCGGATGCGGCGTTGGTGGCGTGAGTCAGCGACGGGCGGAAGCTGCCCTTGCCCGCCAGCGCCCGCGCCACCGCGGCCACCAGGTTCAGCTCGGGCTCGGTCAGCTCCGCCATATGGCGCACGGTGGCCTCGATCGCCGCGCGCTGGCGGTTGCCGAAGGGCGCGCGCGATTGTTCCACCTGCAGCTGGCTGGCGTCATGGCGGCTGAAGTCGAGCATCTCCGGGGTTGGCACGGCGAGCGTCTCGGCCAGCCTGCAGATGTTGGCGAGCGCCAGGTTGCGCTTGCCGCTTTCGATGCCGCTCAGGTATGAGCGCGACAGCCCGCTCTCAAGCGACAGGGTTTCCTGGGACCAGCCCCGCTGCTTGCGTAGCCAGGCAAGATGCAATCCGAATAGTCTGAGATTTCGAGAAGTCATGGGGTCGTGAAAGGTTCGGAGTGGTCTGAGGCTAAGGGTTTGACCTTGAGGCCACGACAACTTATCCTCTTCCTCACTATCGGTGTCCGACCCGCAAATTGAGGGGTGCGCCAGGCAAAATGGCGCGACACGATGGCATCAACCGGACGGCCTGCATGGCCGAGCCAAACGGGCCACTGCGCAATGCTGCGCGCAACGCTGTCATGCGTGCGCCGCACTGCGCGGACAGCCGCCTTGCGGCCTGTCGCCCTGCAGGGGGATTGCCATGCAGATCTTCACGCTGTTCGAGGCGCGGATGCGCGCCCTCCATGCCGACCGCCACGCGCCGTCGGACTTCATTCCCGGGTTCCAGTCACGCTTGCTTGCCGCTGCAGCCGGCCTCGGCAGCACCTGCGACTACGTCTTTCTCTGCGCCGGCGAGACCCAGGCTGAATTTGCCGCGGACCGCCATGAATGGTGGGGCTGCCTGCGCGGGGGCCTGCGGCTGTGGTCGCCCGGGCGCGGCTGCCTGCTGATGGGCGGCGGCGAGCTGTTTGCGCCGGCGCCAGGCGTACCGATGCAGGTGCAGGCGATGGTCGACACCATCCTGGTGCGCACCGTGCCGCAAGGGCCGGCCGATGCATCGCGGCCGGTGGTGCTGCCTGCGGGGTGGCACTGCGCGCTGGGCGGCATTGCCGCGGTCGGGGCCAATGGCGCCGAGGGGGTGGCGGGCATGCACGTGTTGCCGGCAGAGGTGGTGCGGGCCGAGGGCCCGCAGCCGGAGCAGGGCATGCGGCCGGAGTTCATCCAGCTGGACCAGTCGGGCGATGACTGGGCGCAGCGGCTGCAGGCGCGCGGGCTGCGCTGGGCGCTGTGCTACCGCGGCGCCATCGGCCTGCACTGGCATGGCGCGCTGGTGCGGGCCGGTGGGGACATGGCCTTCCTGCAGCCCGGCACGCTCTACGCGCCGGACCCGCACGAGTCATGCCGGCTCGACGTGCTGTTGCCGGGCACCGGCCTGCTGTGCTGCTTCGGGCCGGGCGATGACGTCGAGATTGGTGTTGCGGCGCGCGGCGGACGGCGCGCGGACGGGTATGCGATTGCGTGCCACGCGCTGGCGCCGACCTGATGCCAGGCGGGTCAGCCGGGGCCAGCGCCCCGGCCGCGGCAGTGCCGTGCTCAGTGCCGCTTGTATTGCGTGGCGCCGAACAGGACCTCGCGCGCCTTGTCGTCCTGCAGCGCCTTGCGCGCGCTGGCCAGCACTTCCACGCCGCGCTTGACCGCGGGGCGCTCGGCGATCTCGTTGAACCAGCGCTTCAGGTTCGGGTAGTCGTCCAGGTCCACGCCCTGGTTCTGCCAGCTGCGCAGCCACGGGAAGGTGGCGATGTCGGCGATGGTGTACTGCTCGCCGGCCAGGCAGGCGTGCTTTGACAACTGCGTGTCGATCACGCCGTACAGGCGCCTGGCCTCGTTGGTGTAGCGGTTGACCGCGTACTCGATCTTCTCGGGCGCGTACATGCGGAAGTGGTGCGCCTGGCCCAGCATCGGGCCCACGCCGCCCATCTGGAACATCAGCCACTGCAGCGCCTCGTACTTGCCGCGCACGTCCTCGGGCAGGAACTTGCCGGTCTTGCCGGCCAGGTAGAGCAGGATGGCGCCCGATTCGAACAGCGAGATCGGCTTGCCGTCCGGGCCGTCGGGGTCGACGATGGCCGGGATCTTGTTGTTGGGGCTGATCTTCAGGAAGTCCTCGCCGAACTGGTCGCCGGCGCCGATGTTGATCGGATGGACCTTGTACTCCAGGCCGCATTCTTCCAGCATGATGTGGACTTTGTGGCCGTTGGGCGTGGCCCAGGTGTAGACGTCGATCATCGCAAAAGATCTCCTGGATGCGATCGTTGGGGATGGCCACATCAACCACCGACGTGGCGAACCGGGCGATTTAAGCACAGAAGAAAAAAACGCGCAGACTGGCTGCGCGTTTTCCATACTGCCGGCAGGGCCGAAGCCCCGCGGCGTTGCCAGGCGGTCAGAACCCGCGTGCCACCGGCATCCTGATGTCGTCCGGGTTCAGGTTCATGTGCTTGGCCAGCTCCAGCTTGGCGATGGCGTTGCGGTGCACCTCGTCCGGGCCGTCGGCCAGGCGCAGCGTGCGCTGGTGCGCCCACCAGTTGGCCAGCGGGAAGTCGCTGGAGACGCCGGCGGCGCCATGGACCTGGATGGCCCAGTCGATCACCTTCAGCGCCACGTTGGGGGCGATCACCTTGATCATGGCGATCTCGGCCTTGGCCACCTTGTTGCCCACGGTGTCCATCATGTACGCGGCCTTGAGCGTCAGCAGGCGCGCCATCTCGATCTCGCAGCGGGCTTCGGCGATGCGTTCCTGCGTCACGCCCTGGCTGGACACCGGCTTGCCGAAGGCTACGCGCGACAGCGCGCGCTTGCACATCAGTTCCAGCGCGCGCTCGGCCACGCCGATGCTGCGCATGCAGTGGTGGATGCGGCCCGGGCCCAGGCGGCCCTGCGCGATCTCGAAGCCGCGGCCTTCGCCCAGCAGGATGTTCGAGGCCGGCACGCGCACGTTCTTCAGCTCGATCTCCATATGGCCGTGCGGCGCGTCGTCGTAGCCGAACACCGGCAGGAAGCGCTTGATGGTGATGCCCGGGGTATCGGCCGGCACCACGATCATCGACTGCTGCTCATGGCGGCCGGCGTCGGGATTGGTCTTGCCCATCACGATGTAGACCTTGCAGCGGGGGTCGCCCGCGCCCGACGACCACCACTTGGTGCCGTTGATCACATAGTGGTCGCCGTCGCGCTCGATGCGGCATTCGATATTGGTCGCGTCCGACGAGGCCACGGCCGGCTCGGTCATCAGGAAGGCCGAGCGGATCTCGCCGGCCAGCAGCGGCTCGAGCCACTTGTCCTTCAGTTCCTCGGAGGCATAGCGCTCCAGCGTCTCCATGTTGCCGGTGTCGGGGGCCGCGCAGTTGAAGACCTCGGCCGACCAGGGCACCCGGCCCATGATTTCGCACAGCGTGGCGTATTCCAGGTTCGACAGGCCCTGCGGGGCGCGCGGCGAGCGCGGCAGGAACAGGTTCCACAGGCCGGCCGCGCGTGCCAGCGGCTTCAGCTCCTCGATCACCTTGGTCGGCACCCAGGCGTTGCCGGCGCGGCGGTTGGCGTCGATCTCCGCGGCGAAACGCTTTTCGTTCGGGTAGATGTGCTGGTCGAAGAAGGCCAGCAGCTTGGCCTGCATTTCCTTGACCTTCGGGCTGTATTCGAAATCCATGTGGTCTCCTCGCTACGGAATCAGTGGATGCCGGGGTGGGCGGCGGCGCCTCGTTGGCCTCGGCAGGCCTCGGCATCAGTGCGGCATGGGCCGATGGAATGCACTCTATCTGAAAGCTGGTAATAAGAAAAATGAATTTTCTGGATTTGCCAGTATCAATTCCCTGCATTCCGTGACAGAATCCCCGGCATGCAGCTCTCCCGCATCGACCTGAATCTCTTCGTGGTGTTCGACGCCATCTACAGCGAAGGCAGCATCACCGCGGCCGCGCGCCAGCTCAACCTGACGCAGCCCGCGGTCAGCCATGCGCTGGGCCGGCTGCGCACGCTGTTCGACGACCCGCTGTTCGAGCGGCGCGGGCAGGGCATGGCGCCCACGCCGCTGGCGCGCTCGCTGGCCGCCGAGGTGCGCAGCGCGCTGCAATCGTTCGCGCGCACGCTGCAGGATACGCCGCACTTCGATCCCACCAATACCGTGCGGCGTTTCACTATCGGCATGCGCGACGCGCTGGAATCCACGCTGCTGCCGCCGCTGATGGCGCGTGTCACGGCAATGGCGCCGCAGGTGGAGATTGCCGCGATCCGCTTCGACCGCCGCGAGATGGAATCCGAGCTGCTGGCCGGCACGCTGGACGCCGCGCTGGACATCCTGCTGCCGGTCTCGCCCGCCATCCACCACGCGCCGTTCATGGCCGATCCGATGGTGGTGCTGGCGCGGCGCGACCATCCGCTGGTGAAGAAGGAACTGACGCTTGAGCGCTACCTCGCGGCCGAGCATGTGCACGTGTCGTCGCGCCGCCGCGGCGCCGGGCTGGAAGACCAGGCCCTGCATCGCATGGGCCTGACGCGGCGCGTGCGCCTGCGTTGCCAGCACTACGCGGCCGCGTGCCGCGTGGTCAGCTGCACCGACCTGCTGGCCACGCTGCCGCTGCGCTATGCGCGCATCGCCAATGAGCCCTATGCCAACCGCCTGCTGTCGCTGCCGTTCAAGGTGCCGTCGCTGGAACTGCACCTGTACTGGCATGCGGGCGGCGAAAACGACGGTGCCAACCGCTGGCTGCGCGAGCAGCTGATGGCGGTGATGGCCGCGCTCGGCACCGGCATGGCCGACGTGGCCGCCGCCAGCTAAGTGCCCTCGCGCCCGCACGGCGGGCACCGCAAGCGATCCCCGCGGCGCCCCGGTGCGGCGCGCGCGGGTCACACGTAAGGAATTGTTCATGGGCTAGACCCTGCCGGTCCGCGCCCATACCATCGTCCGGTCTTTCTGCCCCCGGCGCCGCCGCCGCGAGCCCGTGTCCACACGGTGCTGGCGATGGTTGCCGCGCCGGCTGTCCGCGCCTGCGGATCCCCCGGGGCAGGTTCCTTCCTCCGATGACCACGACGATTCAGAACGATGACCGGGAAACGCTTGCTTGCTGATCACCAACCCATGCCGCCGCGACGCGCGCGGCGCACCACGCTCGCCCTGACCACCCTTTGCGCTGCTGCGGCGCTGGCACTGTCCGCATGTGGCGGCGGTGGTGGCGATGGCGGCGGCGGTACTTCGTCGAACGCATCGCAAGCGAACGGGCAGGCCAGCGCGCCGTCCGGCTCTGGCTCGACCACGCCATCCACCGCAGGTGCCTGCTATACCGTCAGCGGCACGGCGCCGGCACCCGCGGCGGGCGGCGGCGTCTCGCTGCTGCCGGCGCGCGGCAGTGCAGTCAGCAATTACCGCGTGCTGGAAGAGCCGCGCACCGCCGGCCTGTGCTACGCCAACTATCGGCGCGAGCAGGTGGGCCTGCCGCCGCTGGCGGCACGCGATCCGCTCAATACCGTGGCGCAGAACCACACTGCCTACATGCTGGCCAACGCCACGCTGACGCACGACGAGACCAGCGGCAAGCCGGGCTATACCGGCGCCACGCCCAACGAGCGCATCCAGGCCGCCTATCCGACCAATGCCACCGCGGAAGTCGTGGCCGGTGCCAACCGCTGGACTTCGGTTGCCAATGCGCAGCTGTCGATGTCGCCCAAGGACGCGCTGGTGTCGGACCTGGTCAACGCGCCGTTCCACCGCGCCGCGCTGCTGGGCAGCTACGGCTCGGCCGGCAGCGGCTTTGCCGAGCGCGTGGGCCCTGATGGCAGCGGCACCTCGGCCAGCTACTACCAGACCATCGACCTGGCCGATGCATCGAAGGGCGGCAGCGACAGCCAGATGGTGGCCTACCCGTACAACGGCCAGGCCGACGTGCCGGCCAGCTGGGTCAACACCGAAAGCCCCAACCCCGCCCCAGGCTATGAGGGCAAGACCGTGGGCTATCCGGTTTCGCTGCAGGCCATCAACACCTCGCTGCAGTTCGATGCCGACAACTTCGTCATCACCGACGCGCAAGGCAACAATGTGAGCTGCCTCAAGGTCGACAGCCGTTCGTCGGGCCTCTCCAGCGCCGCACGCGGCCTGGCGATCTGCACGCCGGTGGCGCCGCTGGCCAGCCAGCAGCGCTACAGCGTGAGGGTTACCGGCCGGCTGGGTTCGCAGCCGGTGGACCTGAGCTGGTCGTTCACCACACGCTGACCCGCACTCGCCAGAACACCGGCGCGCTCATTGCGGCGCGCCGTGCCGCAGTTCGATGCGCACCTGGCCTGGGGCCAGCGTGCGGTCGGCCTGCACGGCAAATGGCACCGGCGGGCGTTGCGCCGCCGGCATCGACTGCCAGAGCCGTCCTGCCCATTCCCTGATTGCCTCACTGTCCGGTTCGGCCGCCAGCAGCGTGACCGATGCCGCCGCCGGCATGCGCGCAGCCGTGGCGGCGGGGTCGTCCTGGATCGACACGACCATGCTGGATGCGGTGTGCGCCGCAGGGGCGCGCGCGGCCGACATCGGTGGCCCTGCCTTGCGTGCAAAATCTGCCCGCGGCGCGGCCGCCGGCGGTGCCGCGGGTGCCGGCATTGCCGGCTGCGGGACTGCTTCTGCCATGGCCGGATACGCGGGAGCGGCCGGTGCGGCGGCCACGGCCGGCGCCTGGGCGGACAAGCTTTCGGTCGCTTGCGGCGGTGCTTGCGTGGCGGCCTCGCGTGGCGCCGTGCCCCCGGCCGTTGCCGACGCGCGGCTGCGCTGCCCGGCGTGCGCCGGGGCAGGCCGCTCTTCCCGCTGCGGGGCCGGGGCAGCCTTCGCGGCTGGCGGCGGATTTGCCGGCGTGGCCGTCCCGGGCTCCGCCGCAGCTTGCGGTGCGGGCGCTGCCGCCATCTCTGCGGCGGGTGCAGCGGCCGGGGCGGACACCTGTTCAGGCGCCGACGCCGGCAGCAGTGCGCCATCATCGATCTGCCGCAGCACGATGCTGGTGGTCAGCCCGGCCACTGCCGCGGCGCTGGCCACTAGCCCGAGCGAGCGCCACCACCGCCGCGCGCGCGCGGCGCGCGCTGCCATGGATTGCGTTGCGGTCCCTGTGGCCCGTGGTGTTGCCGCCTCAGCTGCCTGTGCCTGCAGCCACGCGCTGGCAGCGGCACCGACCGGGGCACCCAGGATCTCCGCTGCGGGCTCGCCTGACGCCACGCGTGCAAGCAGCGCATCGCGTCGCGCGGCCTGCGCCGCCTGCAGGCGCGCGGCTTCTTCCTGCACCGCCATGGCCAGCGTTGGCGGCGCGGCGAAGGGCAGGACCGCCGCGCCGGCCCGCTGGCGATCCTCCTCCTGTTGTGCCGCACGTGCGGCCGCGTGCACCGACTCTGCCAGCGCAGCGGACGGCGCGTAAGCGGGCAGCTCCCGCAGCAGCGCCGAAAGCCGGTCCTTGCCGTCGATAAAGCGGTCGGCCGCGTTCACGACGGCGTCTCCTGCGAGCCCGGCACGTTGCCGGCCAGGTCTGCGCGCAGGCGCGCGAACGCATAGCGCAGCCGGCTCTTCACCGTCTCGAACTTCTCGCCGAGCATCTGCGCAATCTCTTCGACGCTCATGTCGCTGAAGAAGCGCAGCACCACCACCTCGCGCTGGGCGACGGGCAGCTGCAGCAGCGCGCGATGCACGTGGTGCGCGTGCTGGCGCAACTGCAGCTCCGCTTCCGGCGACAGGTCGTCGGCCGGCATCTCCGCTGGCTGGTCGTCCAGCGCTTCGCGCTGGCGCGCATCGGCGCTGCGCACCTGGTCGAGCCAGGTATTGCGCGCAATCTGGAACAGGAAGGTGCGGAACGCCGCGTCCGGCTGGTAGTCGCCGCAGCGGGTCATCAGCTTGACCCAGGTCTTCTGCGCGATGTCTTCCGCTTCGCCGCGGTTGCCCTGGCACAGCCAGGCCACGTAGTTGTAGAGGCCGGCGTTATGGCGGCGGAACAGCTCGGTGACGGGCTGCTCGATGATGCCGCCCGCCACCAGCAGCATCAGGTCATGGTCGGGCAGCGCGGACAACGCGGCGCCGGGCGCGGCGGAAGGGACGGGGTCGGGTGCCTGCATGCGCCGGAGTATAGGAGAGCGCAAGGCGGCGCGACAGTCCGCCGCGCCGCCTTGCGCCGGCTCGCGGCCCGGGCTGGTGTCAGCGTGCCGCACGCTCGGCCGGCCCGCCGCTGGTAGCGCCGGCCGGACTGGCCGTGGCCAGGCTCTGTGCCAGGTCCACCAGCTTGAGGAACTCGCCCCGATAGCCAAAGCGGTCGGTCCCGCGGGCGCCCTGGGCCAGCGCGTGGGCATCGGCGTAGCGCCAGTCGCCGGTGAACTTGCCGCCGCGCAGCACCTGACCGAAACCGGCCACCGCCGCGGCAAAGCGGAAGTCGTCATCGCCTTGCGCCAGCGGACGGATGGCCTGCCGCACGACGGTGATGTCCATCAACTGGCTGGTGCTGGCGGCAGGCAGCTTGTAGCGCAGCTTGATGTGCGCGAGCTCGCCGTCGCGCCCCGGCGCGGGTGCGGCCGGCTGGTAGCGCAGCGGATCGACCAGCCCGGCCTGGCCGGCCAGCGTCAGCTCATACAGCGCCGTCACGTTGTGGCCCGCGCCGATATCGCCGGCATCGACCTTGTCGTTGTTGAAGTCCTCGCGCGCCAGCATGCGGTTCTCATAGCCGATCAGGCGATACTCCTTCACCGTGGCCGGATTGAATTCCACCTGGATCTTCACGTCGCGCGCGATGGTGGCCAGGGTCGAGCTGATCTCGCTGACCAGCACCTTGTTGCCTTCCATCAGGTTGTCGATATACGAATAGGCGCCGTCGCCGGCATCGGCCAGCTGCTCCATCAGCTGCTCGTTGTAGTTGCCGGTGCCGAAACCGAGCGTGGACAGCGATACGCCCGACTTGCGTTTCTCTTCCACCATGCTCTTGAGTTGCCGGAAGTCGGTCACGCCCACATTGAAGTCGCCGTCGGTGGCCAGCAGCACGCGGTTGATGCCGCCGGCGATAAAGCTCTGCTGCGCGGCCTGATAGGCCAGCGCGATGCCGCTGGCGCCGGCGGTGCTGCCCCCGGCCACGAGCTGGTCGATGGCGGCGCTGATGGCGGTCTTGTCGCTGCCCGGCGTGGGTGGCAGCGCCACGCGCGTGCCGCTGGCATAGGTGACCAGCGTGATGCGGTCCTGCGGCCGCAGCTTGTTCACCAGCAGCTTGAGCGAGGACTTCAGCAGCAGCAGCTTGTCCGGCGAATTCATCGAACCCGACACATCCACCAGGAATACCAGGTTGGCGGGCGGCAGCGCGCCGCTGGCCATGTCCTTGCCCTTGATGCCGATGCGCAGCAGCACATTGGCCGGGTGCCAGGGCGCGGGCGCCAGCGCGGCATGCACGGCGAACGGGCGGCCGTCGGCGGGCTGGGCATAGTCATAGGGGAAGTAGTTCAGCAACTCCTCCACGCGCACCGCATCCGCCGGCGGCATGCGTCCGGCATTGAGCATGCGGCGCATATTGCTGTAGCTGCCGGTATCGACATCGATGCTGAAGGTGGATACCGGCGCCTGCGCCACCAGCCTGACGCCGTTTTCCTCGATGGCGCCGTAGCGTTCGCGCTCGGCTGGTACCGGCGGTGGAAGGTGGTAGGGCATCGCCAGCGGGGCGCGCGGGGCGATGGCGTGCATTTCCATGGCGGGTGCCACCTGGCCAGCCTTGGCGGCGTGGTCGTGCGTGGGCGCCGGGGCCGCGGGCGGCGGCACAGGCTGGGCCACTTCCGGGGGAAGCGACGGCGAATGCCCGCCGCAAGCCGACAACACCAGAGCGGCGGCAAAACTGGAAATGATGGCCGGTGCGCGAAGTTGCATATTGTTCTCCTGAGCGGCCGCGGGGCGGGTTCTCGGTCATGACGGCCTGTCGATGAAACGGTGCTGGCGAGAGGTCGGGGTTAAGCCGGGAGAATTTTTTTGCACCTGCATGTGGCTCCCTCATGTGGCGGCAGTCAGACTTTCTTGCCCCAGGATGCTCCGATCGCCACTACAATCGTTTGATCCTTCCCCAGGAGATATCGCATGGCTCACCCTGACCTCTCTTCGATGGCGTGGCGCGGCGCGCTGGCCCTTGCCCTGACTGCGCTGCTCGGTGCTTGTGGTACCCAGGGCGGAGGGACCGCCGCGCCCGCCGCGCCCGCAGCGCCGGCCGCGCCGTCGGCCACGACACCGCCTGCCGCGATGCCGCCGGCCCCGGAAGTTGCCTCCGGGTATCGCCCGGGCATGTCCACCGTCTACGCGCAGCGCCACATGGCTGCCGCGGCCAACCCGTTGGCGAGCGAGGCCGGGCGCGCCATCCTGCGCCAGGGCGGCTCGGCCATCGACGCCGCCATCGCGATGCAGGCCGTGCTGACGCTGGTCGAGCCGCAGGCCACCGGCATCGGCGGCGGTGCCTTCATCATGTACTGGGACGGCAAGAACGTTCAGGCCTTCGACGGCCGCGAGACCGCCCCTGCCGGCGCCACCGAAAACCTGTTCCTGCGCCCCGACGGCAAGCCCATGGAGTTCAGCGAGGCCCAGATCGGGGGACGCTCCGTCGGCACGCCCGGCGTGATGCGCGCGCTGGAAATGGCACACCAGAAGCACGGCCGCCTGCCGTGGGCCAAGCTGTTCCAGCCCGCCATCGACCTGGCCGAGAAGGGCTTCCCGATCTCGCAGCGGCTGTACACGCAGGTGGCTGCCGACAAGTTCCTGGCCAATTCGCCGGAGATGGCCGCGTACTTCCTGGATGCACAGGGCAAGCCCAAGCCGGCCGGCACGGTGCTGAAGAACCCGAAGCTGGCGCAGACCCTGCGCGATGTCGCCCGGCGCGGTGCCGGCGTGCTCTACAACGGGCCGATCGCGCGCGATATCGTCGCCAAGGTCAACGGCGGCAGCAATGCCGGCTCGCTGTCGCTGGCTGACCTGGGCAGCTACCGGGCCAAGCAGCGCGTGCCGGTCTGTACCGACTACAAGCGCTGGAAGATCTGCGGCATGCCGCCGCCGTCGTCGGGCGGCATCGCCATCGCGCAGATCCTGGGCACGTTGCAGGCGCTCGAGACCAAGAATCCCAAGTACGCGCTGGCCGCGCTCAAGCCGCAGGGCGTGAATACGCCGGCGGTGATGGAGGCCAATCCCGACGCGGTCCACGCGATCTCCGAAGCCGACCGCCTGGCCTACGCCGACCGTGGCCTGTACGTGGCCGATGCCGACTTCGTGCCAGTCAACGTGACCGGCCTGGTCAGCCCGTCCTACCTTGCCACGCGCGCGGAGCTGATCGGCGACAAGAGCATGGGCAAGGCCCAGCCGGGGGTGCCGCCGGGCACGGCGATGGCCTACGCGCCCGACCGTTCACCGCCGCGCGTCTCCACCTCGCAGATCGTTGCGGTCGATGGCCGCGGCGGGGCGATTTCAATGACCACCACGATCGAGTCGTACTTCGGCTCCCATCTGATGGTGCGCGGCTTCATGCTGAACAACCAGCTGACCGATTTCTCCTTCGTGCCGAGCGAGAACGGCAAGCCGGTGGCCAACCGCGTGCAGCCGGGCAAGCGCCCGCGCTCGTCGATGGCGCCGACGCTGGTGTTCGACCGCGAGAGCGGCCAGCTGGTCGCCACGGTCGGTTCGCCGGGCGGCTCGCAGATCATCGAGTATGTGTCCAAGACCCTGGTCGGCATGCTGGACTGGAACATGGACGTGCAGGCCGCCATCGGCATGGGCAACTTCGGCAGCCGCAACGGCCCGACCGAGGTGGAGAAGGGGCTGGTCTCGCCGGGCCTGGTGCAGGCACTGCAGCAGCGCGGCCACCAGGTGGCCGAGATCGAGATGACCAGCGGCACGCAGGCGATCATGCGCAAGCAGGGGCCTGACGGCAAGGTGGTGTGGGCCGGTGGTGCGGACCCGCGGCGGGAAGGGGTGGCGCTGGGGGATTGAGCGTCGCGCGATGCAGATGAAAAACGGGCGCCTCGGCGCCCGTCTTCTTTTGCTGCAGCAGTTGCCGCGTCAGCCCTTCGCCTTCTGTGCGTACTGCCACCCCATCTCCGCCATCGGCCGCGCGCGCTTGCCTGCGTCCAGCGCCTGCGCCGACGACGCGGTGCCGTCCACCACGCGCTTCATGATCCCCTGCAGGATGCCGGCGATGCGGAACATGCTGAAGGCCAGATAGAAGTTCCAGTCGCCCGTGATCGGGCGGCCGGTGCGCTGCTCGTACAGGCGGCGGTAGCTGGCTTCGTCGGGGATGCCCAGCGCGGCGAAGTCAACGCCGGCAATGCCGCGGAACTGGCCCGGGGCGATATGCCAGCTCATGCAGTGATAGCTGAAGTCGGCCATCGGGTGGCCCAGCGTGGACAGTTCCCAGTCCAGCACCGCCAGCACGCGCGGCTCGGTCGGGTGGAACATCAGGTTGTCCAGCCGGTAGTCGCCGTGCACGATCGAGGTCAGGTCGGCGTCTTCCTGCGGGATATGCTGCGGCAGCCAGTCCATCAGCGCGTCCATCGACGGGATCGATTCGGTCTCGGACAGCTTGTACTGCTTGGTCCAGCGCTCGATCTGGCGCTGGAAGTAGTTGCCGGGCTTGCCGTAGTCGCCCAGGCCGATGGCGTTGTAGTCGACCGTGTGCAGCGCGGCGATGACGCGGTTCATCTCGTCGTAGATGGCGCTGCGCTCGGCGGTGCTCATGCCCGGCAGCGACTGGTCCCACAGCACGCGGCCGGCGACGAACTCCATGATGTAGAAGGCGCGGCCGATCACGGACTCGTCCTCGCACAGCGCGTACATGCGCGCCACCGGCACGTCGCTGCCGGCCAGCGCGGCCATCACGCGGTATTCGCGCTCGATCGCGTGCGCCGAAGGCAGCAGCTTGCTCTTGGGGCCGGGCTTGGCGCGCATCACGTAGGTCTGGCCCGGCGTGACCAGCTTGAAGGTCGGGTTGGACTGGCCGCCCTTGAACTGCTCCACGGTCAGCGGGCCGGCAAAGCCCTCCACGTGCTGGCGCATCCAGGCTTCCAGCGCGTCGGTGTCGAAGCGCTGCTGGTCCGCTACCGGGCGCGTGCCCTCGAAGTGCGATACGTTGCTGGTCATGCTGTCTCCGTTGGTTTTCTGTTCGGTATCGGTTGGGATTCGATCAAGTCCGCGGCGCGCTCAGCCCTGCGGCTGGCGTCCGCGCAAATACTGGTGCAGCAGCACTTCCATGGTGGTGTGGCGCGTGCCGCTGTGCACGGGCGTGGGCGGCGAGTAGTTGGTCATGCGCACCACCCAGTCGAGCGGGCCGTCGCCCATGTCGAGCACATTGATGCAGCCCGCGGTCTGCAGCAGCGAGCTGAAGAACACGCGCCGCCCGCAGGTGATGGCCTGCGACAGGATGGCGCGGTTGGTGCCGCCGTGCAGCACCATCAGCGCGGTGTCCCAGTCGGGATCGGCGCGTAGGCGCTCCAGCGCGGGCAGCACGCGGTCGAGGAACTGGCCGATGGTCTCGCCGTTGAGGAAGCGCTTGTCTTCCGGGACTTCGCCTTCGAAGGCGCCGACGAAGGCGTCGCGCAGGTCCTGGTCGGCAATCGCGGACAGGTCGCCGCCGCGGATCTCCTGCAGCGCGGGCCAGACTTCAGGCACGATGCCGTCCATCTCCGGCAGCTCGGCCAGCACGCGCTCCGCGGTCTCCACCGTGCGCGGCAGTCCGCTGACGATGACGCGGTCGAAGCGGATCTGTTCGGCGGCAAAGGCGCGGCCGGCGGCGGTCGCCTGCATGCGACCGGTCTCGTTCAGCGGCACCATCTCGGGCAGGGCAGGGCGCCCGGCCTCGTCGAAATATGAAACGGCACCATGCCGCATCAGGTAGATGCGGCGACGCGAGGGCGGCGGCAGTTCCATGCGTTGTCTCCTTGCATTGTGCGGCATGCCCGTCTGTCGCGGGCTGGCCGTTCGGGTAAAGCCAGGCGTCCGGCGCCCGGCTTCAGAGGTACTGCGGCTTGCGCTTTTCCAGGAAGGCGCTGATGCCTTCGCCGCCGTCGGGGTGGTGCAGCGCGGCGACGAAGCTGTCGCGCTCGGCCAGCAGGTGTTCGGCGCGCGATGCGGTGGCTGCGTGGTTGATCAGGGCCTTGATGCGGCCCACGGCGTGCGGCGACTGGCGGGCAAGGCCAGCGGCCAGGCGCAGGGCCTCGTCCAGGGCCTGGCCCGGCTCGGTGACGCGGTTGACCAGCCCGAACTGCGCCAGCCGCGCCGCGTCCACCGGTTTGCCTTCCATCATCAGCTCGCTGGCCAGCGGGCGCGGCAGCGCGCGTGCGATCTCATACGAGCCGCCGCCGTCGGGCGTGAGCCCCACGGAGACATAGGCCATCACGAACTTGGCATTGCTGGCCGCCACCACGAAATCGCACGCCAGCACCACCGAAAAGCCCGCGCCCGCGGCCGCGCCTTCCACTGCCGCGATGATCGGCTTGGGAAAGGCGTGCAGCGACTCGACCCAGCCGTTCAGCAGGGCGATGCTGGCGGCCTGCACCTCCTGCGGCTGGCTGCGGTTGCCGAGCAGCCGGTTCAGGTTGCCGCCGGCGCAGAAAATGCCGTCGGCGCCGGTGATGATGACCGCGCGCACCGAGTCATCGGCGGCGGCCTGATCCAGCGCCTGCTGCGAGGCCGCGTAGATGTCCGGGTGCAGCGCATTGCGTGCCTCGGGGTTCGAGATGGTCAGCACCAGGGTCGAATCGACGCGGTGGGAAAGCAACTGTGCGGGCATGGGCGTGGCTCGGTCGGTGGGGCGGTGGCGGGCTTACTGCTCTTCGGCCAGCAGCGACAGGCCCAGGCCGGCACGGCGCCACAGCCACGGGCTCGGGCGGTAGCGCATGTCGCCGGTCAGCGCTTCCATGTTGCGCAGCGTCTCCAGCACCAGTTGCGGGCCGACCGCATCGCCCAGCGCCAGCGGGCCCTTGGGATAACCCAGGCCCAGGTTGACGGCGAGGTCGATGTCCGACGGCGTGGCGATGCGCTGCTGCGCGATATCGCTGGCGATATTGATGATGCAGCAGAGCACGCGCTGCGCGACGAAGCCGGCCGAATCACGGATCACCGTGACCGGCACGCCGTCGCTGGCGAACAGGCCGTGCGCGGCATCGCGGGCGGCGGCGCTGGTGGCCGGCGTGGTCATCAGCGTGCGGCGCTTGGTGGCCTCGAACGGCAGCAGCGTGTCGATGGCAACCGTGCGGGCCGGGTCCAGGCCCTGTTGCAGCGCGCTGGTGGTGGCGTCCAGGCCCAGCGGGGTGACGATGATCAGCGCGTCGGCCGACGGCTTGTTGCCGCCTTCCGGGGTCACGCCCAGCGCGCCCAGCAGCTTGGTCACCATGGCGTGGCCGCGCTCGCTGGCGTGGCTGACCCACACGCTCGACGGACGTGCGCCCGGCACCGCGGCGGCTGCCGGCACCTGCTTCTGGCCATCGGCATACGAATAGAAACCAGCACCCGCCTTGCGGCCGATCAGCCCGCCGACCGCGCGGATCGCGGTGATCGGCGAGGGGCGGTAGCGCGGTTCCTGGTAGAACTGGTTGTAGATCGATTCCATCACCGGGTGCGACACGTCCAGCCCGGTCAGGTCCATCAGCTCGAACGGGCCCATGCGGAAGCCGGCCTGCTCGCGCATGATGTTGTCGATGTCGGCAAATCCGGCCACGCCTTCCTGCGCGACCTTCAGGCCTTCGATATTCATGCCGCGGCCGGCATGGTTGACGATAAAGCCTGGCATGTCCTTGCAGCGCACCGGCGTATGGCCCATGCGGCGCGACAGCGCCATCAGCGCGTCGCCCACCGCGGGGTTGCCCGACAGGCCGTCGATGACCTCGACCACCTTCATCAGCGGCACCGGGTTGAAGAAGTGGTAGCCGGCGATGCGGCCCGGGTGCCTTGAACCCACGGCGATCGCGGTGATCGACAGCGACGACGTGTTGGAGGCAATGACGGCGTCTTCACGCAGGACCGCTTCGAGCTTGGCGATCAGGTCGCGCTTGACCTCCAGCTTCTCGACGATGGCTTCCAGCACCATGTCGCAGCCGGCCAGGTCTTCCAGCGTGCCGCAGGGCTTGACGCGGGCCAGCGTGGCCTCTGCGTCGGCGGCGCTGATCTTGCCCTTGTCGGCGAGCTTGGCCAGCGTGTCCTGCAGGTACTGGCGCGCGGCGGCCACGGCTTGCGGGTTGGCGTCGTACAGGTTGACGGTCAGGCCCGCCTGCGCGGCGATCTGCGCGATGCCCCGGCCCATGGCGCCGGTGCCGACGATACCCAGCGTATCGATGGTGAAAGTGCTCATCAGTTGCCCCAAAAGTTGTGGTTAAATTAGCACGATCGTACGTTTTTTGCACCTTCCGCAACAGTCCGGCGGGGCAGGCGGCGTGCGCTGATCGGCCAGCCGGTACACTGCAGACCCCGGATGGTCCACAATCACCCGACATCCGCACCGTGCGATGCGGGGATCATTCCAATAACGGAGAGAGACGACATGCTGAAGCTCTGCGGTTTTGCCGCCAGCAACTACTACAACAAAGTGAAGCTGGCGCTGCTGGAAAAGAACGTGCCGTTCGAAGAGGTGCTGGCCTGGATCGGCCAGACCGACCTGGCGGCCACGCCCGCGGGCAAGGTGCCCTACATCATCACCGAATCCGGCCCGCTGTGCGAGTCCGAAGCCATCGTCGACTACGTCGAGGCGGCCTATCCGCAGACGCCGCTGCTGCCGCTCGACCCGTACCAGGCCGCCAAGGTGCGCGAGATCGTCGTCTTCATGGAACTGTACCTGGAGCTGACCGCGCGCGAGCTGTACCCCGAGGCATTCTTCGGCGGCAAGGTCAGCGATGGCGTCAAGGACCGCCAGCACAAGCTGCTGACGCGCTATGTCCCCGCCTTCGCCAAGCTGGCGAAGTTCTCGCCGTATATCGCCGGCGACACCTTCACGCTGGCCGACTGCGCCGCCGCGGCGCACCTGCCGCTGGTGTCGTCGTGCACCAAGATCATCTACGGCACCGACCTGCTGGCCGACCTGCCGGTCAAGGACTACCTGAAGACGCTGTCGGCGCGTGAATCGGTGCAGAAGGTCAATGCCGACCGCAAGGCCAATCTTGAGCTGATGGCGAGCCGCAGCAAGTAGTAAGCGAAGCGGCGTGAACTGCCGCATGTGTGAAAAACGCCCGCGAATTCATCGCGGGCGTTTTTGTTTTCATCACAGCCTGGCCAGCCGCTCCAGCGCCAGCGCCAGCGTCTCTTCCTTCTTGGCAAAGCAGAAACGCACCACGCCCGATTCACGCGGCTGCGTGTAGAAGGCCGAGACCGGGATCGCGGCCACGCCGATCTCGCGCGTCAGCCACATGGCGAAGTCGGCCTCGCTCAGGTCGGAAATGGCCGAGTAGTCGACGCACTGGAAGTAGGTGCCGTCCGACGGCAGCAGCTTGAAGCGGCTGTTGGCCAGCCCGGCGCGGAAGAAGTCGCGCTTGGCCTGGTAGAACGCCGACAGCTGCAGGTAGGGCGCGGGATCGGCCATGTAGTCGGCCAGGCCATGCTGCACCGGCGTGTTCACGGTGAACACATTGAACTGGTGCACCTTGCGGAACTCGGCCATCAGCGCGGCCGGCGCGGCCACGTAGCCGACCTTCCAGCCGGTCACGTGATAGGTCTTGCCGAAGCTGGAGATCACGAAGCTGCGGCGCGCAAGCTCAGGATGGCGCGAGACCGAGGCGTGCTGCTGGCCGTCGTAGACCATGTGCTCGTAGACCTCGTCCGAGAGCAGCAGGATGTCGGTGCCGGCCAGGATCTGCGCCAGCTGGTCCATGTCGGCCGCGCGCAGGATCGTGCCGGTGGGGTTGTGCGGCGTGTTGATCAGGATCATGCGCGTGCGCGGCGTGATCGCGGCGGCCAGCTTGTCGAAGGGCACGCGGAATTCCGGCGCTTCCAGCGTGACCGGCACGGCGGTGGCGCCGGCCAGCTCGATCGCGGGCAGGTAGCTGTCGTAGCACGGCTCCAGCACGATCACCTCGTCGCCCGGATGCACCGCGCACAGGATCGCGGTCAGGATGCCCTGGGTGGCCCCGGCGGTGACGGTGATCTCGGTGTCCCAGCTGTACTGGTGGCCATAGAGGCTGGCGATCTTGGCGGCGATGGCCTGGCGCAGGCGCGGCACGCCCGCCATCGGCGGGTACTGGTTATGGCCGGCGCGCATGGCGGCGGTCACGGCATCGACGATCCTGGGGTCGCAGTCGAAGTCCGGGAAGCCCTGGCCCAGGTTGACGGCGTTCTTCTCGGTGGCCAGCGCGGACATCACGGTGAAGATGGTGGTGCCGACTGCGGGCAGGCGCGAGGGCGGCGGGGTCAGCGGCGTCAACTGGGTGTGGGTGGTGTCTGCGGACATGATGCGAACGTGTCGATGCGGTGGGGACGGGATGCGATCAGGCGTGCGGCGCCACCACGTAGGCGGCGCCGGGAGCCGACATTCTAAAGCGGATCGGCGGCGCTGGCGGCGCCAAGCGTGGCCAGCCAGGCGCCGAAGGCCGGCGGCGTCATCACTTCCACGCCGCTGCTGCGGCGCAGGCGGGTGCGCAGCTTGAGCACGGCCTTGTCCTTCGATACCAGGCAGGCGGCGCCGGCAAAGTGCGCCAGCTCAACGAACTTCTGGTCGTCGGTGTCCTTGCAGCGGGGCAGGCGGATGGCGTCGTAGTCGGCCTGCGGCGGCGCGGCTTCCAGGCTGGCGAGGCGGTCGACGGTGGCCAGCGCGGCATCGATATCGATGTCAAAGCGGGCAAATTGCGGATAGGCCAGCACCCGCCGCAGTTCCTCGCGGCAGTCGGCGCGGATCACCGGGGCGATGGTGCCGGCCTCAAGCGCGGTGCGGATCGGCTCCACATGCGGGTCGCGGAAGACCAGCAGGTCCACCCAGATGTTGGAGTCCAGCACCACGCGCGGCGCAGATGTGACGCCGGCGGGGCTGGCGAAGAGGGTGGTTGCGGTGGTGTCGAGGCGCATTCGCTACAATCTTGGCTTGTTTGTCCTTGGCTACTGCCGCGATTTTGCCATGCTCATCGTTTTGTCTCCCGCCAAGTCGCTGGACTACGAGACTCCGCCGCGCCTCAAGACCCATACGCTGCCGCGCTTTATCGACCGTTCCGCCACGCTGATCGAGCGCCTGCGCAAGCTGGCGCCGCAGGATGTGGGCGCGCTGATGGACATCTCCGACAAGCTCGCGGTGCTCAATGTGACGCGCTACGGAGACTGGTCGCCGGAGTTCACCGCGGCCAACAGCAAGCAGGCGGTGCTGGCCTTCAATGGCGACGTCTACGACGGCCTCGACGCGAAAACGCTGTCGGCCGACGACCTCGGCTTTGCGCAGAAGCACCTGCGCATCCTGTCCGGCCTGTACGGCGTGCTGCGCCCGCTGGACTGGATGCAGCCCTACCGGCTGGAGATGGGCACGCGCCTCGACAACGTTGCCGGCAAGGACCTGTACGCGTTCTGGGGCGACGATGTCACGCAGATGATCAACGCCGACATGGCCGCGCTTAGGCAGGAAGGCGCGCCGGTGCTGGTCAACCTGGCCTCGGAAGAATATTTCAAGGTGGTGCGGCCCAAGGTGCTGCAGGCCAGGATCGTCACGCCGGTGTTCGAGGACTGGAAGGGCGGCCGCTACAAGATCATTTCGTTCCACGCCAAGCGCGCGCGCGGCACCATGGCGCGCTACGCCGTGACGCAGCGCGTGACCGAGCCGGAAAAGCTCAAGCGCTTTGCCGAAGACGGCTACGCCTTCGACGCCGCGGCCTCGGATACCACCCGCTGGGTGTTCCGCCGCCGCCTGGAAGACTGAAACCCATCGCCACGAGACTGCCAGCCATGCCTGCCGCCTTGCACATCTCTTCGCAATTCGACTCCGGCGCCATCGAGGTCGAGGCGCTCGACCGCGCCGACGATATCCGCCTGCGCATCCGCGCCGATTCGCACGCCGACTTCCGCCAATGGTTCCATTTCCGCCTGCAGGGCGCGGCGGGGCAGGCGTGCCGGATGCACTTCCTGAACGCCGGCGACTGCACCTACCCGGACGGATGGCGCGACTACCGCGCGGTGGCTTCGTACGACCGCGCCAACTGGTTCCGCGTGCCGACGCGCTTTGACGGCCAGGTGATGACGGTGGAATTCACGCCCGAGCACGACAGCATCTGGTTTGCGTATTTCGAGCCGTATCCGGATGAGCGCCACCTGTCGCTGCTCGCCAGCTGCCAGCGCTCGCCGCTGGCGCGGCTGTCGCACCTGGGCAGCACCGTGGACGGGCGCGACATGACCCGCGTCACGCTGGGCCAGCCCGGCCCCGGCAAGAAGACCATCTGGATGATCGCGCGCCAGCACCCGGGCGAGAGCATGGCCGAATGGTTTGTCGAAGGCGTGCTGCAGCGCCTGACCGGCACCGGCATGTGGGCGGGCGACCCGGTTGCGCGCAAGCTGCTGGAGCGCGCGGTGTTCCATATCGTGCCGAACATGAACCCGGACGGCTCGGCGCGCGGCAACCTGCGCACCAACGCCGCCGGCGCCAACCTGAACCGCGAGTGGATGGCGCCGAGCCCGGATACCAGCCCCGAGGTCTACCACGTGCGCCGCGCCATCGAGGCCAGCGGCTGCGACATGTTCTTCGACATCCATGGCGACGAGGGACTGCCGTACAACTTCGTCGCCGGCAGCGAGATGCTGCCGGGCTTTACCGAGGCGCGCCGGCGCGAGCAGCAGCGCTTTATCGAGGCCTTCAAGCGGGTCTCGCCGGATTTCCAGGATGTGCACGGCTACGCGGCCAGCAAGTACAACGCGGATGCGCTCAAGCTGGCGTCCAAGTACATCGGGCATACCTTCGGCTGCCTGGCGCTGACGCTGGAGATGCCGTTCAAGGACAATGCCGACCTGCCGGATCCGGCGGTCGGCTGGAACGGCGCGCGCAGCGCGCTGCTGGGGACGGCGATGCTGCAGGCGATCCTGGACTACCTGGGCTGAGCCAACGCAAACGGCCCAACCGGACGAAACCGGGTGGGCCGGAACGGCGTTGGCGCGGACGCGGTGCGCCCGCTTTGCGCCTATTGCTTCTTCCTGGCCTTGCTGGTCGTCTTGGCCGAGCCGGAGGTGGACTTGGCGCTCGTTGACTTCGACGACCTGGACGCCGTCGCCTTGCTTGACTTCGATGCCGTGCTCTTGCCCTTGGCCCCCTTGCGGCTCTTGCTTGCCGAAGCTTGCGTAGCAGCAGGCACGGCCGGCGCGGCAGCCGGTTCGCTGATGGTGGCGCCGCCGCTGTCCAGCAGCTCATACGCCAGCATCATCCCGTCGTCATAACCGCAGCGCACCTTCACCGGCTGCCAGTCGTCGCTGCCGCGGCGCTTGTGCGCGGTGGCGGCGAAGGTGACCACCGAGCTGACCGGTACGGCCTGCTTGCCGGGCGAGAAGCGTCCGCTCCATGGCTCGGTCGTGGCCTGTCCCGCGGCGAGCGCGCCGGTGGGGATCTTCAATGCATCGTAGCTGGCCGAGCGCGGCACCACCCAGCTGGCGTGGGCGGCGCAGTCCGCCACGTCGCTGGTGGCGTTCTCGGTCTTCATCAGTTGTTCGCGCATGCGGGTCCGGTACTCGGACAGGCTGACGCGGCCGCGGTCGGGCAGGGTGACGGTCTTGGTGGGTGGCGTGGGAGTGGCGGGTGCCGGGG